>DATLBM010000459.1:0-7357 GCA_035526885.1 Thermoanaerobaculia bacterium
GTCGTCGAGTCGTCGAGTCTTCGACTCTTCGAGTCTTCGAGGCTCAAAGGCTCAAAGGCTCAAAGGCTCAAAGGCTCAGGGCTCAAGGAAACTTCTCTGATCCTCTGAGCCTCTGAGCCTCTGAACCTCTGAGCCTCTGAACCTCTGAGCCTTTGCGACTCCTCGAAGACTCGACGACTCGACGACTCGCTACGCTCGCAACATCTTGAACGCGTGTCCCCACGATCCGCTGCGGAAGCCGTGCAGAACCCAGGCGAGACACATCGGCTCCAGGTAGCGCGAGCTCTCGATGCCGCCCAGGTCGATCACGCCCCAGCCGAACGCGTCGCAGATCTGCGCCACGATTTTCTTCGCGTCCTCGTCATTTCCGCAGAGGAACATGTCCGGAGGGCCGCCCGGCAGCTGCGGGTTCACGAACAGCGAATTGCCCACGGTGTTGAACGCTTTGACGACGCGCGCCTTCGGGATGCGGCGCTGAATGACCTCTCCGAGGGAATCAGTGGTACCTATGGAGAGCACCGGCGGCATTCCCTTGCTGAAGTCGAGCGGGTTGGTCGTGTCGATGACGACCTTGCCGTCGAACGCGTCGATGCCCGCGAGCTCGATGGCCTCGACGGTGGCGACGCCGAGGGTCGCCAGGACGAGGATGTCGCCGAACTGCGCGGCCTCGGCGAACGTGCCCGCCGACACGCGCGCGCCCGCGCCGGCCGCGAACTCGGCGAGCTTCTGCGGATCGCGCGAGCCGATCTTCACGTCATGGCCGACGCCGGCGAATCCTTTCGCGAGCGCGCGGCCGACGTCTCCGGAACCGAGGATGCCGACGTTGACGGGTTGCATGGGGGCGAAGTGTAGCGGAGTAAGCTTTCCGCATGCGAAAGCTCTCTCTCCTCTTTCTCCTCATGACGTTCTCGATCTCCGCCGAAGTGATCGTTCCCCAGACCGGGGCCGCGCGCGTGTGGGTTCCTGTCGCCGGCCATGCGCAGGGCGCGAACGGCACGTTCTTCCGCAGCGAGATCAGCGTGACGAATCTGCGCAGCACGGCGCAGCGCGTGCGCGTGTTCTGGCTCCCGCAGGGAGCGAGCGGCTCCGCGACGCCGCTGCAGACGTACGACGTTCCTTCGGGACGCGGATTCTCCTCCGATGATTTCGTCGATCGCCTCCTGCTGCAGAGCGGCCTCGGTGCGATCGAGATCGTGGGCGTGACGGCCGCCAACGCGTTCGATCCCGCAGCAGTGCTGCACGTGACGTCGCGCATCTGGACGCCCCGTCCGGACGGCGGCGAGGGGACGATGTCGCAGACCTTCCCCGCGGTCATCGCCAACGCCTCGCCCGCGTCGAACATCAAGGACATCTACGGCATGCGCCGCGGCTCGCAGTATCGATTGAACGTCGGCGTGCTCAATCCGTCCGACACCGCGCAGCGTTTCCACGTCACCGTCACGATCGAAGGTCCGTCCGGCATCAGCGCGGAGGCGTTCGACATCGACGTGCCCGCGCGCGCGATCCAGCAAACCACCGTGCCCGGCACCGGCACGGGCGTCGCGCTCGTGCGAGTCGAAGATCTCGACGGCGGCGCAGGGGACTGGCAGACGTGGGCGTCGTCGGTCGACAATCAATCCGGCGATGCGTGGTCGCAGATGGGGTTCGCGAAGCCGTAGTTGGGCTCGTTCGAGTGCAGATGAGGGCACAGTCCGCGCAAGGTCCGGCCTTGCTATGCGATCCCTCTTTCTTGCAGCACTCTTCCTGACCACCTCGCTGTTTGCCCAGGTTTCGAACGACCTCATCGTTCCGCGCGCGGCGGCGCCGCGCATCTTCATCCCCGTGGCCGGCAACGCCGCCGGCGCGAACGGGACTTACTATCGCAGCGACATCAGCGTGATCAACCTGCGCACCGTCGCGCAGGTCGTGAACGTCTACTGGTATCCCCTCGGCGCCCCCGGCTCCTCGACGCCGCTGCGCCAGATCACGATCAACCCGCAGTCGGGTTTGGCTTCCGAGGATTTCGTCGGCGACGTCATCGGGACGACGGGACTGGGCGGCATCGAGTTCGTCGGCGTCACCAGCGGCGGCCTCTTCGATCCCGACGCGCAGCTTCACGTCACCTCGCGCGTCTGGACGCCGCGTCCGGACGCCGGCCCGGGAACGATGTCGCAAACATTGCCGGCCATCGTCGCGGGACAGGCGACCAGCAACGTGAAGGCCGTATTCGGCATGCGCCGCGGCCCGCAGTATCGGCTCAACGTCGGCGTGATGAACCTCGCCAGCACGACGCAGACGTTCCACGTCACCGTGGCCGTGGCCACGTCGTCGGGCGTCGTGACGGACACGCTCGACATCGACGTGCCGGCGCGCTCGATTCGCCAGGAGCTCGTCCCCGGAACGTCCAGCGGTCTGGTGCAGGTGCTGATCGAAGACATCGGCGGCGGTGCCGGCGAATGGCAGGGATGGGCGTCTTCGGTGGACAATCAGTCCGGCGATGCGTGGTCGCAGATCGCCGTCGGAGGCTGATTCATCAGGATCGTTCTGATCGTCGTCGCGGTGCTGATCATCATCGCCCTGGTGTGGGTGGTGATGCAGCGCCGCGGCGACACGACGCCGGTCGTGGCCACGAATTCCGATCGCGCACTCGCCGCCGAACTGCGGCGCGACGTCGAAACGCTCTGCGTGAACGGCGGACGCAACGTCTACGCGCGCGATGCTCTTGCGGCCGCGGAGCAATTCCTCGCGCGCACGTTGCCGGAGCGTCAGGCGTACGTAGTGGACGGCGTCGAGGTGGCGAATCTCATCCTCGAGATTCGCGGCGCGAAGAAGCCGGACGAGATCGTGGTCATCGGCGCGCACTACGACTCCGTGGATGACTCGCCCGGCGCCGACGACAACGCCAGCGGCACGGCCGCGCTGCTCGCACTGGCGCGGATGCAGTGGAAGCCCGCGCGCACGCTGCGCTTCGTCGCGTTCGTGAACGAAGAGCCGCCGCACTTTCAGACGCACGCGATGGGCAGCTGGCAGTACGCGCGCCGCTGCCGCGCGCGCAACGAGAAGGTCGTGGCCATGCTCAGCCTCGAGTCGATCGGCTACTACGATGATCGCGAAGGCTCGCAGCAATACCCTGCGCCGCTGGCCGCGCTCCATTCCAACCGCGGCAACTTCCTCGGCATCGCCTCCAACGTCGCGTCGCGCGCGCTGACGAAACGCTGCGAGAAAGCGTTCCGCAAACACGGCCGCATGCCCGTCGAATCCGCGGTGCTGCCGGAAGCGATCCCGCAGATCGGCTGGTCGGATCAGTGGTCGTTCTGGCAGTTCGGCTACGCGGCGGTGATGGTCACCGACACGGCGCCGTTCCGCAATCCGCACTACCACATGCGCAGCGACACGCCCGGCACACTCGACTACATTCGATTGGCGATCGCCGTTGACTCGCTGCAACGCGTCGTGACCGATCTCGCGCAGTAAAATCGCGCCCGCGTGCCCACCATCTTCTTCACCGGCTTCCCCGGCTTCCTCGGGTCGGAGCTCCTGCCGCGCGTCGTGCTGCGCACGGACGACGACGCGCTGTGCCTGATCCAGCCGAAGTTTCGCGCGCTGGCCGAGGAGCGCGCGGCGCAACTGGTGAAGGCGCATCCGGCGCTGGCCAATCGCATTCATTTCGTCGAGGGCGATCTCACGCAACCGCTCGATCACATCGACGCCGATGACGTTCGCGAGATCTATCACCTCGCCGCCGTGTACGACCTCGCGGTGCCGCGCGATGTGGGCATGCGCGTCAACGTCATTGGCACGCAGCGCGTGCTCGATCTCGCCGGGCGCGCCACGCGCTTCGAGCGGTTGCACTACGTCAGCACGTGCTACGTGAGCGGTCGCTACGAGGGCGTGTTCGCGGAGGACGATCTCGAGAAGGGGCAGATCTTCAACAACTACTACGAAGAGACCAAGCAGCTCGCGGAAGTGGAAGTGCGCAAACGCATGGACCGCATTCCGGCCACCGTCTATCGCCCCGCGGTCGTCGTCGGCGACAGCGCCACCGGCGCCACGCAGAAGTTCGACGGGCCGTACTACGTGCTGCAGTGGCTGATGCGGCAGCCGCGCATCGCGGTGCTGCCGGTCGCGGGACGGCCGTCGCGCTACACGTTCAACGTCGTGCCGCGCGACTTCGTCATCCAGGCCATCACCTATCTCAGCGGACTGAAAACGAACGCGGGGAAGACGTACGCGGTGGCGGATCCGCATCCGCTCACGGTCGACGAGACCATCGACGCGATCGCCGCGGCGGCCGATCGGAAAGTGCTGCGCGTGCCGATGCCGAAGTCCGTCGCCAAAGGCGCGCTGCAGTACGTGCCGGGCGTGTATCGCCTGATGCGCATCCCGCCCGCGGCCGTCGATTACTTCGTGCATCCGACGACGTACGACACGCGCAACGCGACGGCGGATCTCGCGGCCGCGGGCATCGTCGCGCCGCGGCTGCGCGACTACGCCGCGCGGCTGGTCGAGTTCGCGCGCGCGCATCCCGAGGTGGGATCGGCGGCCATGACATGAGCGTGCGTGTGATGCCGCTCGTCGCGCGCAGCGACGCGCGCGGGAGCGTGTTCAACGTCGAGCTGCCGCTCAATGTCGCGGAGTGCCACGTCGCCACCGTTCGTCCCGGCGCGATCCGCGGCAATCACTTTCATCTGCAGCGCACCGAAGTGCTCGTGATCATGTACGCCGATCGCTGGACGCTGCTCTGGGACGAAGGCGAAGGCACGACCGTGCAGCAGCGCGCGTACGAAGGCTCGGGCGCGGTCGTGCTCGAAGCCCCGCCGCGCACGGCGCACACGGTACGCAACGACGGCGCGCACGACCTGCACATCATCTCGCTGAACGACACGCGCGAGACGGATACGTATCCGCGCCAGCTGGCCGAGCCGCTCACGCGCATCGTCGGGATCGATGGATGCCGCGCCGGATGGATCGCCGTCGATCGCGATCTGCGCGTGTCCATCCTCTCCTCGGACGAAGAGCTGACCGCGCTGTTCGCGCAATGCGCGGTGATCGCGGTCGACATCCCGATCGGGCTGGCTGAAGACGGTCGCGCGTGCGATCACCACGCGCGGCGCTTCGTCGGCCGGCGCGCGGCGAGCGTATTTCCCGCGCCCGTGCGCTCGCTGCTGCACATGAGCAGCTATCCCGAGGCGAACGCGTTGGCGAAAAAACGCGGGAAGGGCATCAGCAAGCAGGGCTTCATGCTCTATCCGAAAGTCGCGCAGATCGATCGCATCCTGCAGCGCCATCACGAACTGCGGCAGCGCGTGTACGAGATCCATCCCGAGGTGAGCTTCACGATGTGGAACGGCGGCGAGGCCATCGCCGCGTCCAAGCACACGAAAGAAGGCGTCGCGGCGCGGCGCGCGCTTGCGGAATCGCACTTTGGATCGGTGCCGCAGGCACCGCGCGGCGCGAAGGAAGACGATCTCCTCGACGCCATGGCCGCGCTCTGGACCGCCGAGCGCATCGCCGCCGGCCGCCACCAATCCCTCGGCGACGCCCACGCCGACGTCACCGGATTGCCGATGCGGATCGTATATTGAGGAGATGACTCCTCTCGAAAAGATCCGGGACGCGGCAGCGAAATTCGATCGAGCCGGCGCGATGGCGGCCGCCCACGAGCTTGCGACGGCGATTCGTGGCACGGGCGCCAGATGTACCGACACGACCACGGCGCGCGCCGCCGTGAAAGCGCTGCGCGAAGCGCGGTATCACGGTGCGGCGATGCATGTCGCGGACGCGGCGTTCGAGAGCGGCGCGGAGGACTTGAAGCTGCGCGTGCTGTATGCGCAGTCGCTCATCGACACGGGCCGTCTCGCCGCGGCGTTGCCCATCCTCGAGTCGATCGGCGAAAACGATCCGGCGTATGGCGAAGCGCGCGGCTCGATCGGCCGCGTGTTCAAGCAGTGGTATGTGAACGGCGGCGGCGATGCGCAACTGCGCGGGGACTACTTCGCCAAGGCCTTCGAGGCCTACCACGGCTACTTCACGAGCAACGGCAACACGTGGCATGGCATCAATGCCGTCGCTCTGGCCGCACTGGCGCGCCGCAGCGGACTGCAGGGTCGCGACGTGGGCGATCTCGCGCAGCCCGTCTTCGATCGGATGCTCGTCGTGACCAGTGGTGGATCGGCCGATGCGTGGGATTTCGCCACCGCGGGCGAGGCGGCGGTCGCCCTCGGAAAATACGATGAGGCCAAGCGCTTTTACGGCGAGTTCGCGACGCGTCCGGACGTTTCCGCGTTCGCGTTGAACAGCGCGCTGCGCCAGTTGCAGGAGGTGTGGGGACTGACCGACGACCGCGATCCCGGTTCGTCGCTCCTGCCCATGCTTCGCGTGGAGATGCTGTCCCGCAGCGGCGGGGAAGTGGAGCTGGCGCCGGGCGAGATCGGCCGCGAGGTCGAGCGTGCCGGCGACTCGCGTCTCCAGGCCACGTTCGGCGACGAGTGCGCCGTCCCGTTCCCGTGGTATCGCCGCGGATTGGAGCGCTGTTTCTCGGTGTGCCGGATCGAAGACGACTACGACCGGCCGAAGGGCAGCGGGTTCGTCGTCTGCGGCGGCGATTTCGTTCCTCAGCTCGGCAACCGGCTGTGCATCCTCACGAACGATCACGTGGTCGGCGAGCACGATCCGCTGGCCATTCCGCCCGACAAAGCCGTGGCCCGCTTTCATGCGCTCGATGGATCGCCGAGCGCGCTCATCGACGAAGTGTTGTGGCGGAGCGGGCGCGCGGAGCTGGATGCCGTGCTGCTGAGCGTCGTCGATGACGCCATTCCCAAGAGCGTGGCGCCGTACCCGTTCGCGAAGCGCGGCCTCGATCGTGGGCAACAGCAGAAGATCTATGTCATCGGCCATCCGCAGGGTGGCGCGCTGTCGATCTCGCTGTACGACAACCTTCTCCTCGACTGCAACGAGACGTTCGTGCACTACCGCTCGCCGACGCAGCGCGGCTCATCGGGCAGCCCGGTCTTCAATAAAGACTGGGAGCTCGTGGCGCTGCATCACGCCGGCGACGCGGAGACGCGCAAGCTCGACGGCTCGGGGACTTACGAGGCGAACGAGGGGATCCAGATCGAGAAGATCCGGGCGAAGGCCAAACTGTCATCCTGAGCCGCCGGAGCGCACTTCGCCGTTGCATGGCGCGCTGGAAGGTCCTTCGACTCCGCTGCGCTCCGCTCAGGATGACACGCCTCGGCTCGTGTCATCCTGAGCCGCCGCAGCGAAGCGGAGGACGGTCGAAGGACCTTCTCCTGCTCCGTGGCGCTTCGCTCAGGACGACACGGCGATGTTTTGTTCTATTCTTCGCGAGCAAAGGGGGCACACGACAGGAATTGAC
>DATLBM010000460.1:0-8270 GCA_035526885.1 Thermoanaerobaculia bacterium
GGATTTCATGGAGACCGGCACGCCCGGCGTGAAGTCGACGAAAGACGGCTTCCTCGCGCGCGCCATTGAAACAACGACGAAGAGCACCACGCCGCGCGCGGTGGCCATCACCTCCACGCTGCCGCGCATCTTGGCCGGCGCGCCGGACGCGATCGCGGCCAGCGATCTCGGGAAGTTCCGCAGCGACGGCGCGTCGAAGGTCTTCGCGGCGATGTACCCGGATGCCTTCGCCGCCGCGAAAATCCTCGGCACCGTGCACGCCAGCGGCACGCCGCTGCAACAGGTGGCCGCGCTGATCAAGGCCGACGTCGGCGTGGAGATCGCGTTCGTCGAGACGAACGGCTGGGACACGCACGCCGGCCAGGCCGCGCCGCTGGCGAACAATCTCAAACGCCTGTCCGATGAGATCGCGGCGTTCGCGCAATCGCTGGGATCGAAGATGAGTGACGTCGTGCTGGTGACGATGTCCGAGTTCGGGCGCACGGTGCACGAGAACGGCAACCGCGGCACCGATCACGGCCACGGCACGGTCATGCTCGTCCTCGGCGGCCATACGCGCGGCGGCAAAGTGCACGGCCAGTGGCCGGGCCTCGAGCGCGAGCAGCTCTTCGAAGGGCGCGACCTGGCGGTGACGACGGACTTTCGCGACGTGGTCGCCGAGGTGCTGTCGAAGCACCTCGGCATCGGAGAGGTGCGAAAGGTGTTTCCGGGATACGCGCCGAAGTCGCTGAACGTGATGACGTAGGGCGGGCTTCAGCGCGCCCCCTGGACGGGCTGAAGCCCGTCCTACGTTTACAGGCGCAGCTTCGTGATCGTCACCGCCAGCAGTGAGCCGTCGTCGCGCGTCACGGCCAGAACGTCCACGAGATCGCCCACGCCCACGGTGCCCGCGATGGAGATGATCTTCGTGCTCTCGTTCACGGTGAACGTCTTGTCGCCGTTGTCGGTGCTCATCGTCCACGTCGTGCCGGCGATCGACTTCACGTTGCCGTGGAAGTGGAAGACCTGCGGCGGCGTGACGTGCTCGAACTTGATGATCGACACCGCCACGTTCTCATTCGCCGAGTTGATCGTGTAGAGCACTTCCACCGTGTCGCCGACTCTCGGCGAGCCGGCGATCTTCGTCTGCGCGTTCACGACCAGCGCGAGCGTTGCGCCGTCCTCGGTCCGGATCGTCCACGAGTCCGTGCCGATCGACTGCACCGTGCCGCGCGCGTGTCCGACGCGCGGCGGCGCAGGCGCCACCACGAGCACTTCGCGCGCGAGGAGCTTGCCGTTCACCACCACGTCGGCCGCGACGTAGACGATCACGTTCGGCTGGATGTCCGCGAACGTCGTTCCCGCCTCGCGCTTGTAGCCGCCGAAGCTGGTGTTCGCGTCGGTGTAGATCGTCTGGTTGAGCAGGGAGAACGTCTTCGAAGCGGCGTCGACGCTGGCGACGGTGCCGGAGAGCGTGACGTCGGTGGGATCGGTGACGGTGATGATCGCGGCGGACAACACGTTATTCGACGACGCGCGCAACGCCGCGAAAAGCTGCATGCCCGGCTTCACGTCGGCAATCGTTCCTTCCCGTCCGTGATCGACGGAGATCTTCGCGCCCGCCGCGTCGATGGTGACCACGCCCGCGAGCTGGATCAGATTGCCGGACACGCTGCTGACCGTTCCGGTCACGGTGCCGGCGCCGTTGTCGACGCGCGCGTCGGGCGCGGCCACGGAGCGGGTACGAGCGAAGGCACTGCAGGCAAACAGCACGAGCGCGAGGGCGACGAGTTTGCGGGGCATGTCGCGAAGTTTAGTTATTTGGCTTGAGGAGCGCAAGGAGCACGCTGGCCGCGCCCACGACGATGCACGTCCAGAACAGCGCCACGTGGCTGCGTCCGTAAATCCACGTGCCGATCGCGGGTCCGAGGAGCATCCCCAGCGAGAACATGAGGTGCCACAAGCCCATGTAGCGGCCGCGGTAGCGCTCGGGCGCGAGGCCGCTCACGAACGCGCCGCTCGCCGGCGCGAAGATCATCTCGCCGAGCGTCCAGACGACGACGCTCATCGTCAGAGCGGGCATCGACGTGAGGAATCCCATCAGCGCGACGCCGAGGGAGTTCAGGCCGTAGCCGAGGGCGATGAGCGGGCGTGCGGGGAAACGCTGCGTCCATGCCGTGAGCACGAGCTCGAACAGCACGATCATCACGCCGTTGATCGACAGCAGCAGGCCGTACGTCGCGGTCGTGTATCCGATCGACGTGATGTGCAGCGGAATCGTCGAGTGCAACTGAAAGTCGATGAAGGTGAGACAGAGCGTCGCGGCGAGGAAGTACACGAACGCGCGATCGCGCAGCGCGACGCGCAGGCCTTCGCCGGGAATCTCGTCCTTCGGATGCGAGCGCAGTCCGTGCGGCAACGCGAACACCGCCACCAGTCCGAAGATCAGCGACGTCAGCGCGTCGCCCGCGAAGACATAGAAAAAGGATCGGCCGGCCAGGAAGCCCGCGGTTGCGGGCCCGGCGGCGAATCCGAGGTTGACTGCGAAGCGGTACATGCCGAAGGCGGCGATGCGCTGCTCGGGCGGAACGAGATCGCCGAGGAGGGCGCTGGCGGCGGGACGATAGAGCTCGGCGGCGCTCGCGGCCAGGAACGCCAGCGCGATGATCGACGTGAGAGTGCGCGCCTGCGACAGCGCGAGCATCACGATCATCGAGGCGAACATCGACATGACGATGGTGTTGCGCCGCCCGATGCGATCGGCGAGATGCCCGCCCAGCATGGCCGCGACGATGTGGCCGCCGCCGTACGCACTGACCGCCAGTCCGGCTTGCGCGGGCGTGAAGCCGCGGCGCGACATGTAGATCGCCAGGAACGGCATCACGAACGTGCCGAAGCGATTGATGAACGTGCCGGCGAAAAGGATCCACGTCGCGCGCGGAAGGGCCTTGAGGTTTGCGAAGAGCGCGCGCAGCACTACTGGACGATCTCGGTGAGGCCGCGCAGGAACCGCTCGACCAGCGCGGCGTCGAACTGCGAGCCCGCGCAATCGCGCAGCCGCGCCGCGGCCTTGTCGCGCTCCACGGGCGTCTGGTAGCTGTTCGGCGAGGTCATGGCCACCCACGCGTCGGCGATCTGCAGGATGCGCGAGGCGATGGGGATCCGCTGCCCGCTCATGCGCGACGGATAGCCTTTGCCGTCCACGCGCTCGTGATGGCGGAGCACGGCCTGCGCGACGTCGGGACCCAGGAGGGGCTCGACCAGCGCCGCCCCCACGACGGGATGCTCGGCCAGTCCGCGCATCTCCTCGGGCGTGAGGCTGGCGCGGCGATACACGCGCTCGTAGTCGAGCAGGCGCAGACCAACGTCGTGCACGAGCGCAGCCAGACGCACGGTCTCGACCTGCGACGCGGGCAACTCGAGAGCGCGTGCGAATCGCTGCGCGATCACGGCCACCTCGCGCGAATGCTCGGCCAGCTCGGGATACTTTTGAAAGTCAGGCTCGAGGAGCTTCTCCGCGATCAGCACGCGCTCGCTGCGTCCCGACGCGGCGATGACCACGCCTTCCACGGCCTGCTCGAGCTGGCGCAGCATCAGCCGCAAGGCGCGCTGCGCCGCGGCGTCGGGCTGCTTGTCGAAGGCGACGGTGAGCACGAGTCCCTCGACGGAGTAGACGTTCAGCGGCGCGCTGAAGGTGGGTCCGAGGGATTCGAGCTCGCCGTGCGCGCCGAACGGATACGTGATCTGCGGACGCATGAGCAACGGCGGCTGGTTGACGCGCCTGAGCCACGTCGCGAGATGCGCCTGGAGGCGATCCTTCACGGCGTCGGTGACCGTGTGCGAGGAGACGATGAACTGCGGGCTGTTGACGTGGCCGATGGCGCTCACGGCGCCGAGCTGCGCGCCCGGGATGGCCAGCACCGCGGGCAGCACGAGGCGCACGGACTCGAGCTCGTTCTCGTTCAGCAGGCGGGTGGTCGTTTCGCGATTGAGCTGGCGCTTGGCCATGAACTGCCGCGCCGCTTCGATGGCCTGCTGCGCGGCGACGGAAAAGCCACCCGCGGTTTGCGCCGGCGCGGGCGCGGGCATGACCAGCGCGGGAGTGCCGCGCGGCGTCGGCATCGAGACGGACTGCGGTAACGCGTCCTCCACCAGCGCGAGTGGAGCCAGTCCGAAAAGGTTGTTCTTCGCCAGCACGTGAATCATGTCGTCGGCGATCTTCTGCGCGGCGTTGACGTCCGGACTGTCGAACGGCTTGCGTCCCGCCTTGTCGCGCATGTCGATGAAGCCGATCAGCCGTCCGCGCGCGAACAGCGGCGCCGCCAGCATGCGATCGTTGCCCTGGCGGAACAGCATCTCCGCGAAGCGCTGATCGGAGCTCAGTCCATTGACGAAGAACGGCGAGCGCTTCACCGCCAGCCGATCGACGAGATCATCGTTCGCGTTGACCACCTTGCGGTCGGCGGCGTTGTACTGATAGTGCGTGACCAGCTCGTATTTTTTCTCGTTGAGATCCTTCGAGACGGACAGGTACAACGCGGCCTTCGTGGCCTGCACGTGCTCCACGCAAGCATAGAGAACCTGCTTGAGCTGCGGCTCGATGGACTTGAGCTCGGTGATCATGGGACGGGATTACTCGGAGCTAGATTAACCGATGTTCCCGGGTTACTGGTTGCTGGTTGGACGTCAGGGATTGCCGTCGCGTGCGGTCTCAATTCGCCAGCGACGCAGTTCCTCCCATCGCCATGAACCGCAGCGAGAGGAGAACGGCGCGGCCGCGGTGCAGTTCATCGATCGTCGTTTTCCTCAGCGCCTGCGCCGCGTCGTTGCCATCGCGAAGATATGTGTGCAAGCGAACCATGGTCGCGGGTGCATCGGTGTCGTCGACGTCGTAGGAGCTTGCGATCACGGATGGCACCCCGGCGACGAGGAAGGCGTCCGCCATTGACGGCATCACGTCGTCTGCTTGGCCCTGCGATGCACCGCGACAGGCCGCGAGAACGACTACCCGGGCGTTCATCAGCGGTAAGCGCGCGATTTCCGTCGCAGAAAGACCATCACGGCCACCGGCCGGCATGAGCGGAAGCCAGACATCCGCCCCGCGACGGACAACATGTCCCGCGTAGTGAATGACCGCGTTCTCCGCGAGTTGTCGCTGGATGGCCTCGGGTGTCGCGGCCGGGCCGGCCAATAACCGTGCGCACTGCGAAAGTGTCGCAATACTGCCGGCCTCGCCGCGAGCCGCAGGAAGCGGCGAAGCGCGGGGAAAGCGTTCGTGGTCGAAGTCCGTTGCCGCAATCGCGAGCACACTCGCGTTGCTTGCTGGCTTCAACGCGCGTGATGCGCTGATCGCGGCGAACGTGCTCTGAGAGTGGACCACCGCGACTCGCTCGATCAGGAACTGGCCGGAGTTCACATCGAGTAATGCGCCGAACGGAATGCCGGCCAGATCCTGATAGACGACGAACGAGATCGTCGATACGCCGTCGAGCCGCGCCGCGACAGGCGCGAGGATCAGGTCGTAGAGCTGTCCGGAGGCAGCCGCGAAGCTCTGGTCGTCCGCGTGTCGCATCGCGTCGGCTGCATTTTTGATCTCCGCGACGCCGGGGTGGAGAGGGACCGCCTGTAGGTCGTTGCTGCGGATGACGAACGCGATCACCCGATCCCGAGCGGTGGCATATTCGACAATGGCGGCATCAGGAGTCAGGGCGCGTTGCACCTCGAGCACACGATCTCGGTCGGCCTCCAGAATACCGGCGTCGCCTTCCTCGCTGCGAGCGACCTCCACTTTTCGAGTCCCAGCGTCGCCGGCGGCGACAGCGCGGCCTACTTTCAGGTACTCGAGCAGGTCTCCGTACTGAATCAGGCGATCACCGTCTTCGGCGATCTCGAAATCGGGCGCGCGCTGGTGAACCTCCTCCATCATCTCCTTTCGCACCCTTCCACCATTCTGCGGGCTGAAAACTGATGCATCTGTATAAGCAAGCGCCATGGGAAGGTCATGCTTGCGGAGCGCCAGTTCAAGCGAGGAGGTCCGGACCTCGCTTACCAGATTCGCGTACAGCGCGGTGAGCCAGGGTTCTCCTTTCGCCATGCTGCCGTGGAACGCATCGCGAAGGATCGCGAGCGCGTTGGCCGGCGAACGTCGAGCGATGCTGTGGATCGCTTCCTCACACACGATCTGCGCCGTCCACCCGTCCTGCCCGTGGGCTCGGAACACATCGGCGTCGAGCGCGCGGAGCAGGGCAACGCCCTCGCCACTTCGACCCCGGCGGTACAGTCCTCCGGCGATCAGATAACGCTGCATATATATATCCCCTTGATCACGGGGACTGAGTGTGATGGCGACCTGCAGAAAAACACGTGGCAGTCGTTGCTCGAACAGACCGGTCTCAAAGAGCTCCGCGGCCCTTTCCAGCCGGCCGTTCGTATCCGCGCGGTTCCATTGCAAGCGATCATGGGTGCGCGTGCGTGCCTCGATGTACTCTCGCAAAATGATGCGAGCTTCGGGAGAATCGGTCGCGTTGACGTAGTCCGCCGCCGCCTTCGCAATGGCGAGCGGACCGACGTTGTGGACCTCTCGCGCTCGCCGCCGAGCTTCTGCACTCCACGCCGCGTCCAATGCGAGGGTAGCGGCCCGTTCGAATTCAATGCGCGCTTCGGATGTGAATCCGAGTCGAGCGAGTGCGACGGCGAGTTGGAAATGAGCTGTTCCCATCGTCGGCGATTGTGCAATCGCGTTGCGTGCGGCGACGAGCGCTTCCAGCGTCGTGGAAACTCTGGACGAGTCCGATGGCCACGCGACGGGATGGTCGGTCAACAGTGCGGCTGCGAGGTTGGTCAGCGTTTCCGGATCGCGGTCTTCGGCTTCTTTCCGTAGTTTCTGCACCGCGGCCCCAGCGTCGACAGTCGACACCGCGGTCGTCAGACCACGATGCGGCGGCGGCGCCTTCCGTTGACAACGCAGCGACACAGTTCCTAACCAGAGCGCTGCCAGCGTTGCGGTGTGCAGTGCGACGATCCGCCACGAAACGCTGCGAAGCAGTCTCATAACTCGGTCCTGCTAGTTTAGAGGGATGCGGGACGTCGAGTTCCGCGCCTTCAATCGAACTCCAACCTCACCCTCAACCGCGCGTGACCCAGCAACGCCCCCACGATGGTCCCGCACGTATTCCAGATCACGTCGTTGACGTCGGCCACGCGGGAGGGGAGGAAGTACTGCCAGGCTTCGATCGCCAGAGTGAACGAGAAGCCGAGAAGAATGGTCAGCACGTACGTCTGCAGCGTCGGGCGGTCGAGCGTGTAGAACGTGATGAAAGCCAGGAAGCCCCAGGGCACGAAGAGCAGCACGTTCGCGATCATGGGCACGACGATCACCGCCAGGATGTGCGTCGAGATCGGACGCGCGGCCAGGCGCTTGGCGAGGTAGCGAAGATCGTCGAAGGGGATGGGGTCGAAGTTCTCGTACGACTTGCCGGCCATCCACACCGTGATGGCGATGATGGCCGTGCTCGTGGCGACGAGCAGGAGGAACGTGGCCCACTTCGGGATGATGATCTCGCGCGGCATACCAGTCGCCGAGTCTACAAGTCTTCGAGTCGTCGAGTCTTGCTGCGGCCACCATCCTCCTCGACGACTCGAAGACTCGGCGACTCGAAGACTCTCTACGTCCGCGGGATTTCCATGTTGTAGTAGAACATGCACGTCACCCGCTCGGTGGGGTTCGGGAAATCCGCCGGGAGCGCCTTGAGCGGCGAGGACAGCTCGATCGCGCGGCGCGCCGCCGCGTCGTAGGGCGGAACCTTCGAGCTCTCCATGATGGTGATGTCGCTGATGCGGCCGTCGCGATGAATGGTGAAGCGGATCGTGACCACGCCTTTCATCCCCGTGCGGATGATCTGCGGCATGTTCGCGTACCAGTTCACGCGGATCTTCGAGACCATCGACTGCGCGTAGTCGCCCCAGTCGTACCACTGCGTCTCGAACGAGAGCGGACCCTGTTCCGCGAAGCCCTGCTCGCCGCCGGTTTGCGCGACATCGGAACCGTCGCCGCCGTCGCCGCCGGAGATCGCGCGTCCCGCTTCGCGAATGGCGTTGCGCCAGTCGACCACGCCCGCTGCGGCTGCGGCTTTCGCGGGCTCGCGGTAGATGAACGACGAGTCGACGGGAGCGCTCTGCGACGGCGCGGTCATCTGCGCGGAAGTTTGCGGAGCGGGAGCGGAGGGCGCAGCCGGAGAAGAAGCGCGGCGTCCGGATGCACCGGCCGGCGGCCTGTAAGTGGCGTTGCTGCC
>DATLBM010000461.1:0-2349 GCA_035526885.1 Thermoanaerobaculia bacterium
CGAGGAGTTCGCGTACAACCTCAAGACGCTCAAGCGCGGCACGATCATCGGCGAAGTCACCGGCGGCGGCGCGCATCCGGTCGAGGGCGTGAAGGTCAGCGACCACTTCGAGCTCGGGGTCCCCTTCGCGCGCGCGATCAACCCGATCACGAAGACGAACTGGGAAGGCGTCGGCGTCCAGCCCGACGTCACGATCGCCGCGACGCAGGCTCTCGACACCGCATACCGCATGGCCCGCGAATCAGTGATCGCCTCGACCACGGACCCAAACCGCAAAGCCGCCCTGCAGCGCGTGCTGGAGGAGAAGAAGCCGAAGGCGTGACGCTCGCTTGTACGCCAGGGAACGACCAAGGGCCTCCGGCGGCCGGGGCCACAGGCCCCGGCCGCCGGAGGCCTCTCGTCGTCCCCCTGCCGTACAATCGAGCGCATGCCTACATCGCTTGATCTCGCCGGACGGCTGGCTGGTGTCGTTGGCGTGCAGCAGGAGATTCTCGGCGCCGTCTGCGATCTCGATCGCGTGCTGCAGATCGTCGTGGAGCGCACCGCGGAGCTCACGCGCGGCACGGGCGCCGTCGTGGAGATCGTCGATCGCGATGAGCTCGTGTATCGCGCGGCGTCGGGAGCGGCGGCGAAACACGTGGGCTTGTACCTTCCGATCGAAGGCAGCCTCTCCGGCGAAGTCGTGACCACGCGCACGCTGCTGCGCTGCAACGACTCGGACACCGATCCGCGCGTCGACAGCGAGGCCTGCCGCATGATCGGCCTGCGCTCGATGGTCATCGCTCCCCTCCTCGACGGCGACCGCACCCTCGGCGCACTGAAAGCCTTCTCCGATCGTCCGAACGCATTCGATGATCTCGATGACTACGTCGTGCAGCTCCTGGCCGGCATGACCGCGGCGGCGATGCAGCAGGCGCGCGCGTTCACGGAACAGCGGGCATCCGAGGAGCGGTATCGATTGCTGTTCGAACAGAATGTGGCGGGCGTGTTTCGCAGCACGCGCGACGGCCGCATGCTCGACTGCAACGACGCGCTCGTACAGTCCTTCGGCTACGCCTCGCGCGAGGAGCTCATGGCCCGGCCGACCTGGAGCCACTACGAAGAGCGCACCGAGCGCGAGTCCCTTTTGCGCGCCCTCGAAAGCGTGAACGCGATCACGAACGTGCGCCTGCACTTCAAGCGCAAAGACGGCACGCCGATGGCGGCCGTGATGAACGTGAGCGTGATAGGCGACCAGCTCCTGGGGACGATCGTGGCGGTGTGAAGATGATGCGTATCCTGCGTCTGCTGCCGGTCGTTCTGACGCTCTCCGCGCTCGCATCCGAGCCCGTCACCTTCACCGGCCGCGTGCTCATCCAGAACAATGGCCCGCGCACCGTCGTCGCGTTCATCGAACCGGCGGGCGGCCGAACGATCTCACACGTTCTTCGCCTCACGGCCGAGCAACCCTTTCCGCAAAACCCGATCTCGTTGCAATTCGAGAAGGCGCACGTCGAATTGTTTGAAGATCGGTACGTAATCACCAGCGCCGAGCAGCGTCTGAGCGTCGTCTTCGGTGTGAGCCGGCGCGCTTTTGTTCGCGCACCCGACCAGAACCTCGTCCTCCTGCGTGGCTACTGGCTCTCCTCGCGCACGATGACGCCGGGGCACACGCTGGCCACCGTCCGGCGCGGGGCGAAAATCGCCGCGCAGTTCTGCGACGCCTCCTACGACTCATGCGAGGACGACGGCGGCACCGGCTCCACCGGGGTCGGCGCCAACCCATCGTGCGATTCCGGCGGACGCGGCTCCGTCTCCTGTTCCTGCACCTCGGGATCCTCGGCGTGCTCGACGACGTGCGGCTCCGGCTATTACGCGTGTTGCTCGAACTGCTACGTCGTCGGCGGGCCGACCTGCAAGTGCGTCAAGTACTGACCGCGCGCTTCGCCCCCGAGGTAGTCTTGCCCGCATGCGCAACCTCGGCCCCTTCCCCGTCTTTCCTCTCGCCCTCGGCTGCATGGGCATGTCCGGGATGTACGGCGCGTCCGATGAAAACGAGAGCATCGCCACCATTCACGCCGCCATCGACGCGGGCATCAACCTCCTCGATACCGGCGACTTTTACGGGATGGGGCACAACGAGCTGCTGGTCGGTCGCGCCATCCGCGATCGCCGCGACAAAGTGCTGCTCTCCGTGAAATTCGGCGCCATGCGCGGCCCCGACGCGCAGTGGGTCGGCATCGACACGCGTCCGGCCGCCATCAGGAACTTCCTCGCCTACTCGCTCGTGCGTCTCGGCGTCGATCACATCGACATCTACCGCCCCTCCCGCCTCGACCCGAACGTGCCCATCGAAGACACCATCGGCAC
>DATLBM010000462.1:0-4407 GCA_035526885.1 Thermoanaerobaculia bacterium
GATCACTTCGCGCGAGTCTCGCGCGCGGGGCTGGAAAAGCGCCTCAAGCCGATGGCGCACCTCTTCGCCGCGAAAAAGAAGAAGCACGAGGTGGCCGAGTACCGGGACCGCCTCGAGCGCGAGATCGAGATCATCCAGAACATGCAGTTCCCCGGCTACTTTCTCGTGGTCTGGGACTTCATCAAGTACGCGAAGGACCACGGCATCCCCGTCGGTCCGGGCCGCGGTTCCGCCGCCGGCTCCGTGGTGGCGTGGGCGCTGGAGATCACCAACGTCGATCCGCTTGACTACGACCTCCTCTTCGAGCGCTTCCTCAATCCCGAGCGCATCTCGATGCCCGACATCGATCTCGACTTCTGCATGAACCGGCGCGGCGAAGTGATCGAGTACGTGCGCCAGCAGTACGGCCACGAGAACGTCGCGCAGATCATCACGTTCGGAACGATGGCCGCCAAGTCCGTCGTGCGCGACGTCGGCCGCGTCCTCGGTCATCAATACGGCTTCGTCGACAAGATCTCGAAGATGATTCCGGGCGGTCCCGGCGTCACGCTCACCGACGCGAAGAAGGACTCGCCGCAGCTGGCCGAAGCCATCAAGAACGACGAGGAAGTGAGGAAGATCGTCGAGATCGGCGAGAAGCTGGAAGGGCTCTCGCGCCACGCGGGCATGCACGCGGCCGGCGTGGTCATCACGCCCGAGCCGGTGACGAATTACGTGCCGCTGTACCGCACGAACCGCGATGAAATCGTGACGCAGTTCGACATGCGCGTCGTCGAGAAGATGGGCCTCGTGAAGATGGACTTCCTCGGCCTGCGCACGCTGACCGTCATCGACGACGCGGTGAAGTCCGCGAAGTCGGTGGACGGCGTCGACATCGACATCGATGCCATTCCGCTCGACGATCCCGAGGTGTTCCGCCTGTTTCAGGAAGGGCGGACGAAAGGCGTGTTCCAGTTCGAGTCCGGCGGCATGGTCGATCTGCTGCGCAAGGCACGCCCGACGCAGTTCGAGGACCTGGCCGCGTTGAACGCTCTCTACCGGCCCGGCGCGCTCGACGCGGGCATGGTCGACGAGTACGTGCGACGGAAGAACGGCAAGGCCGTCAAGTACCTCGTGCCGGCCATGAAGGAAGTGCTCGAGGAGACGTACGGGGTCATCGTCTACCAGGAGCAGGTCATGCAGATCGCGCAGAAGGTCGCGGCCTACTCACTGGGGCAGGCCGACTTGCTGCGCAAGGCGATGGGCAAGAAGGACGCCGCGGTCATGGCCGCCGAGCGCGGCAAGTTCGTCCAAGGCGCGACGGACAATGGCTACGACAGCAGGAAGGCGAACGAGCTCTTCGACTACATCGAGCCCTTCGCGCGCTACGGCTTCAACAAGTCACACTCCGTCGCCTACGCGCTGGTCGCTTATCAGACGGCGTGGCTGAAGGTGCACTACCCGCGGCACTTCATGGCCGCGCTGATGTCGTCCGAAATGGACCGCACCGACGCGGTGGTGAAGTTCATCGGCGAAGCGAAGCAGATGGGCATCGAGGTCCTGCCGCCGGACGTGAACGAATCGAACATGTACTTCACCGTCGTCGGCTCCAACATCCGCTTCGGCCTCGGCGCCGTCAAAGGCGTCGGCGAGAGCGCGGTGGAGTCGATCCTCGTAGCGCGGCGGAAGGTGGGCCGCTACACGAACCTGCTGCAGTTCTGCGAGGAAGTCGATCTGCGCGCGTGCAACAAGAAAGTGCTGGAGGCGCTGATCAAATCGGGCTCGTTCGATTTCATCGGTCTCACGCGCAAGGCGCTCTTCGAGCAACTCGATTCGACGGCGGACTCCGCGCAGCGCACGAAGGACGAGAAGGAGCGGGGCCAGAACTCGCTCTTCGGGATGTTCGCGGCGGCGGCGCCTGCGGCAACGCAGTCGCAGTTGAAGAACGCGCCGGAGTGGCCCGAAGACGAACGCCTCAGATACGAGAAGGAAACGCTCGGCTTCTACATCACCGGCCATCCGCTGAACAAATTCAACGAGGAGCTGAAGCTCTTCGCCAACGCCGCCACGGACACGCTCTACAAGCACATCGACGAGGTGGTGAACATCGGCGGCATCGTCTCGCAGATCAAGAAGTCGAAGATCAAGAAGGGTCCGAACGAGGGGAAGATGATGGCCAAGTTCTTCCTCGACGATCAGGCGGGCTCGGTCGAGGTGGTGGTCTTCTCGGACCTCTTCGCGAAGTACATGCGCTGGCTCGACAACGGCGTGGCGGTGCTGGTCACGGCGACGGTGAAGGACACGGGCGGACAGCAGGCCGGCCGCTCGGCATCGCTGCAGTCGGCCGAGCAGTCGGCGCAACACATCGACGACGAATACGGCGGGCATCCCGAGGCGCGGGGCGCGCGGATCAGCGCGTACGAGCTGACCATCGACGATGTGGAAGACGATCGCGATCCGAAGGAGATCGAGCGCGAAAAGTACGGCGATCGCGCGAACAACCTCGCGCTGTTCGGCTCACCCGCGCCGGCGCCGGTGCTCGATGACGTCGAAGCATTCAACGCCGCCGTCGACGCCGCCGACGACGCGCCGGCCGAGGAGCCGGCGGCGGCGGCGGCGACGTTCGCCGCGCACGCCGCGGCCTTTCACGAGTCGCCGATCACGCCGGAGCTTTCGGCACTGGAGATCGTGCAGCTCGACGGCATCCGCGACAGGAAGGTGAAAGAGATCGCCCTCGAAGTGCCGTACACGCGCATGAGCGACGACACGGTGAAAAAGATCCGCGAGATCGTCGAGGAGCACTCGGGCGAGGTCCCGGTGACCATCACCATCACCGAGCTGCCCGCCGAGCTGGCGGAATCGAACGGATCGCCGACGCTGCGCCTGAAGGTGAACCACCACTTCAAGGTGCAGCCCGGCGCCGCGCTGAGCGACGCGCTGACGCGCGTGCACGCGCAGCCGCGATACGTGTTCTGAGCGGGCCATGGCATACTGCCCCGAGGTCCGTCAGTAATTTCCAGGATTCCAGGGGGCAGTGCGATGGGTGCGATTCGATCGGTGGCCGCGGGATTGTTCGTACTGGTCGCCGCGGCTGCTTCGGCAGCTGACTGCAGTACCGCGGTGCAGACGCTCTCGACGCGCGCGTCCGTTCCGAATCTCGTAGCCGGTCCCTCCTCGTGGAGCGGGACGAGCCTGGCCGTGGCGAAAACGGAAGAGAACGCGCCGGGCGCGGTGTGGGTGACGGTCTACGACGACTCGCTGCAAGCCCTGACCGGCGACCGCAAAGTGGCCTCCGATGCGCGCTCGATCATCGCCCTCGTCTGGAACGGCTCCGAGCACGGTCTCTTCTACACGACGGCGAACGACGCCATGTTCCTGCAGCGCCTCGGCGCCGGCGGCGAGCCGATCGGCGCGCGCGTGGCCATCACTCCGCTCAAGACTTTCTACAGCGGCGACGAAGTGGACGTCGTGTGGAGCGCCGCGCTGAACGCGTACGCGGTCGCGCACATCATCACGCAGGGCGGCAGCAAGGGACTGTGGATCACGTTCCTCGAGAGCAGCGGCGCGCCGCGCCTGGACCGCCAGGCGCCGGTGGCCGTGGCCATCGACCCGAGCCTGGATCTGGCGGTGACGGACACCGGGGTCGTCGGCGCGTTCTTCAACAACAGCACCGGCTCGCTCGTCTTCGCGCGGGCGACGGCCGCCGGTGGAATCGAGGTGCGCAGCATGACCGCGGCTTCGGACTTCATCGCCGCGGCCGGACACGACGGCATGTTCGTCGTGACCCGCTCCTCCCAATTCTCGGGCGGCTCGAAGACGGAGATCCGCTGGTTCGTCGTGGACACGGCGCAGCAGATCGTGAAGCCGGACGCGCGCCTGGTCGCGCCGGCGGGCGATGACGTCTGGCCGCTCGCGCTCATTTCCAACGGCGACGAGCTGGCGCTGACGTACATCGAGCAGCTGCGGCGCACGCAGCCCGTCGATCGCATCTACAGGCTGTTGCGCTTCGAGATCGACGGTACGAAGATCAGCGACGTTCCGTTCTCCGCCGCGTCGATCGCGTTCGCGCGCGCGCAGTCGCCGCACCCCATCGCCTGGACGGGCACGTCGTACGTCACGGCCGCGGTGCACGCGGCCTCCGACCGTCTGAACTCGTTCCTGCTCCGCTATTGCCCGCTGCGGGCGGAAGTGGTCTCGCCGCTGCACAACGTGCGCGTGAACACGCCGGTGCTCTTCAGCGCCGTGGCCAGCGGCGGCGTCCCGGACTATCAGTACTCGTGGACGCTTCCGAACGAGATCGGTCCGAAGAAAACGCAGAACGTGGAGAAGGTGTTCGACCGCACCGGCACGTACACGATCACGCTGGAGGTGACGGACTACGCGGGATCGACGACGCGGCAGACGTTCACAGTGAACGTGATCCGGCCG
>DATLBM010000463.1:0-5541 GCA_035526885.1 Thermoanaerobaculia bacterium
CTGCCGATGGCGCTCCGCGCGCGTCGCGCGCTGCGCGGGACGGGCTGAAGCCCATCCTACGTCGCCCGCGCGGTGCTCGGCAGTGTCATCCTGAGCGGAGCGCAGCGGAGTCGAAGGACCTTCCAGCGCGCCACGGAGCGGGGGAAGGTCCTTCGACCGTCCTCCGCTTCGCTCCGGCGGCTCAGGATGACACGAGCCGAGGTGTCATCCTGAGCGGAGCGCAGCGGAGTCGAAGGACCTTCCGGCGCGCCACGAGCGGGGGAAGGTCCTTCGACCGTCCTTCGCTTCGCTCCGGCGGCTCAGGATGACACCGGTACAATCGCCGCAAATGCCCATCGAGCCCGGCATGCGCATCGGCCGCATCCGCGTGGACTCCCTCCTCGGCGCCGGCGGGATGGGCGAGGTGTGGCGCGGCTGGGACGAGAAGCTCGAGCGCAACGTCGCGCTGAAAGTCGTCCACGCCGACAAGCAACTGCACGCCGCCGTGCGCGCGCGATTCCTGCGCGAGGCGCGCGTGCTCTCGCAGCTCGATCATCCGAATATCTGCCGCATCTACGACGTCCTCGAGCGCGACGACGGCGACTATCTCGTCCTCGAGCTCGTCGAAGGCACGACGCTGCGCGCGCGCATGGAAGCCGGCCTCGCGAAAGCGGAGGCGCTGGACATCGTCCTGCAGATCGCGCGCGTCCTCGCGGTCACGCACGCGCGCGGCATCGTGCATCGCGACCTCAAGCCCGAGAACATCATGCTCACGCCGCCGGGCGAAGTGAAAGTGCTCGACTTCGGCCTGGCGCGTCCCGTCGATCCCGCGCGCGTCGCGACGCAGGAAATGGAACTGCCGCTGCCTGACGACGCCGAGCAGACCGCCGTCCTCGGGCGTCCCACATCGACGACCGACGCGTCGAACACGATCGCCGGCAGTCTCGTGGGAACGCTGCACTACATGTCGCCCGAACAGGCGCGCGGAATGGCGATCTCCGAAGCGAGCGACGTCTATTCGCTGGGGATCGTGCTGTACGAGATGCTGGCCCGCCGCGGCGCATACGGTCCCGTCGAATCGATCACCGATCTGCTCGCGCTGGTGCGGAAGGGCGAGGTCGCACCGTTCGATTTTCACGATCGCGCCATCACCTCGCTGATCGCGCGAATGCTCGCCGCGCATCCGTCCGAGCGCGCGCCTGCGGAAACGGTCGTGCGCGAGCTGGAGCACATTCGCGCGCGTCCGTTGCGACAGAAGCGCTGGACGATGATGAGTGCCGCGGCGCTGATCGTCATCGCACTGATCGCCGGCGCCGTGCAGTTTTCGCGGCAGCGCGTGGAGCGCCTTCCGCGCGGACGCATTGCCATCCTTCCCTTCCGCAATGAGACCGGAGACGCGTCGCTGCGATGGATCGAGAAGGGCCTGGCCGATCTCGTGATCGAAGGAACGCGCCGCGCGCGCGGTACGGACGTCATCGCGGCGGATGTTCCCGCGCGCGGAGCGCTCACCGACGTCGAGCGCAAACGCCTGCTGGACAGCCTCGGCGCCGAGGTGCTGATCGAGCCGGTGGTCACGGCGGATGAAGGCAAGTACACGATCCGCTACGCCGCACTCACTGCCGATCGCGTGGAGCGGCCGTACGAAGTCACGTCCACGGTGCTCGTCGAAGCGGCGCGGCGGATGAGCATGGACCTCGCGCAGCGCATCGATCCGGCCAGCGTCGCCGGCGTGCGCGAGCAGCTCTCGCTCGACGCCACCGCCAACACGCTCTTCGCCATGGGCGTGCAGGAGCTGCGCACGCGCGGGCCGAAGATCGCCGAGCATTACTTCACCGTCTGCCTCGATCGCGATCCCGACTTCCTCAGCGCGAAGCTGCGGCTCGGCGAGTGCCTGCACGCGATGGGAGAAAACGTCGCGGCTTCGCGTCAGCTCGACGATGCCATGAGCAGCGCGCGCACTCGGAAAGACGCGGATTTGATCGCGCGGGCGCTGATCCTGCGCGCGCGGTGGACGAGCGACGCGGGCGACTACAAGAGTGCCGAGGCCAGCGCGCAGGAGGCGTTGAAGATGGGGCGTGCGCTCAACGATCCGCTGATCGTCGAAAAAGCCATCAACGGACTCGGATACGCGTACTGGCGCACGGGACGGCTGCCCGAGGCGCGGAAAGCATTCGAGGAAGCGTTGCGGATTGCGGTGGAGCTCGACGATCCCCGCGAGCAGGCCCAGCTCCACAACAACCTCGGCGTGCTCGCGGAGTCGGCGGGCGATTTCGCCGCGGCCGAGAGCAACTACACGAAAGCGACGGCGCTGGCCGATCGCATGAACGACCGCTACATGTCGGCGACGATCATCGGCAATCTCGCGAACATCGCGGCGCGGCGCGACATCGCCGAGGCCGAGCGCCTGACGCGGCGGCAGATCGCGCTCACGCGTGAAACCGGAGACACGGCCACGGAGATCTTCGGCCTGGTGAACCTCGGCCTGTATCTGTGGGCGCAGGGCAAGGAAGCCGACGCGGTGGCGGTGACGCGCGACGCCGCGGCCGTCGCGGCGAAAGTCGGCAATCGCCGCGTGGAGACGGTCATCCTCGCGAACCTCGCCGTCGCGGAGACGAAGCTCGGACATCTCGAAGACGCGCGCGGGCACAACGCCGCCGCGGCGCAGAAGGCGCAGGGACTCGGCGATCCCGAAGTCGAGCGCGACGTGCATCTGGCCGCGGCGTACACCGCGATTCGCGATGGACATCTCGACGAAGCGGAGCGCGAGCTCGATCGCGCGGAGTCGTGGCGGCGCAACGCGCGATGCACGCTCTATCGCGCGCGTCTCGCGTATGCGCGCGGCGACTACGCACGCGCATGGTCGCTCGTGCAGCAGGCGAAGAAGACCGAGGAGGTGTGGCTCATTCAGAGCGAGCAGATGTACCGCGCGTTCGAGGAGAGCGCGCGAACGCGAAAGCCCGCGACGGTGAAATTCGAAGAACCGCCGCTCGGCTGACGTGCGACAATCGCAGCCGCCCCATGGCTGTCATTCCCCTGCTGTCCTCCGTGCCCGTGGACCGCACGTTTGCGCCGGAATCGTGTCCGTACGAGACCGTGATCGTCGACATCACGCATCGCTGCAACATGACCTGCGCGAACTGCTACGTGCCCAATCGGAACATCGCCGATCTCGACGCGCGCTGGCTGTCGTCGATCCTCGGACGGCTGCCCGCGGGACGCTTCGTGCGCCTCGTCGGCGGCGAGCCGACATTGCGCGACGATCTGCCGGAGTTGATCCGCGACATCCGCGCGAAGGGACATCATCCGGTGCTCGTGTCGAACGGCCTCAGGCTCGCCGATCGCGCGTACGTGCGCGCGTTGAAAGAAGCCGGATTGCAGATCGCGTATCTATCGATGAACGGCGGCTTCGACGACGATCTCTACGAGACCATCGACGAGATGCGCTGCGCGGACCGGAAGCGCCGGGCATTCGAGAACCTGCGCGCGGAGCACATTTACACCTCGGTGGGAATGATCGTCGTGCGCGGCGTCAACGAGTCCGCCGTGGCGCCGCTGCTGGCAGCGTCGATGCGCGCGCGCAACGTGCGCGAGTTCCACCTCCGCGCGGTCGGCGCGATGGGGCGGCACATGCCGGCGCGGCCTTTGTCGATCGACGAGATGCGCGCCGTGTTCGCCTCCGCCGCCGGAATCGATGCGCGGTCGATCGTCGCGCACGAGCGCACGCCATCGTCGTTCGACTTCCGGCACGCCCGCATGCGCGTGCAGCTCACGACGTGGCCCGACCTCGGCAGCGCCGTTCGCGGACGCCTCACGCCCGAGGGAACCGTGGCGCCGTTCATGGAGCATGTGATCGCGAATGAGTTCGGCTACTGAGACGTCGTTCGCCGACCTGCTGCTCGGCGCCGCGCGGCCGCATGCCATCGCCGCCAATCCGTTCGTCGACGCGCTGCGCCGCGGCGCATGCAGCATCGAACAGATCCGCGCGTATGCGGAGATGATCGCCGTCGCCGCGATCGGCTTTCCGCACGTCATCGCGAACGTGCTGGCCTTCTGCGACCGCCCGCGTATTCGCGAGCTTCTCCTCGGCAATCTCCTGGAAGAGGAAGGTGTGATCGGCTATCGGCCCGGCCACGGGGTGGTGATGGATCCCGCGCGCAGCCACGCCGCGATGGCGCGACGCTTCGCCGCCGCGGCGGGCGTCGACGCGGAACGACTGGCGCGCGCGGACCGGCACCAGGGCCGCTGGTATCGCCAGGCGGCGGAGAGCGGCGACTGGATCGGCGCGTTCGCGTACTTTGCGATCGGCTATGAAGCCAACGTGCCGGAATCCTTCCGCCTCATTCATCCCGCGCTCATCGAGCACTACGGCTTCGCCGAGGACGATCTGATTTTCTTCACCGAGCACATGACCGCGGACGAGCGCCACGGACGCGAGTCCGCCGAAATCCTGGCCGAAGAAACCTCGGAAGCGGAACGCCGGCGGGCACTGGAAGGAGCGCGGCGCGGAGGAATGGCGTGGTGGATCCTGCACCGCAATCTCGCGCTCGCATGATCGTCGAGTGGGGGGCGCCACTGCGGCTGATCGCGCTGACCGTTGGCGGCGCGCTGCGGCTCGTGCCGCGAGCGCTGCGATTTCGCGGCGTGCTGCGGATGGCGCGGCTCACCGCGCCGCTGGCCGTGGCGCTGCTGGCCCGCACGCGCTACAGCGGCCCGGTGGCGGGACGCGTCGACGCGACGGTGCGCGTGCTCTGCCGCGCGATGACCGCCGCCGGAACGCACTTCGATCCCGAGGTGCGCTACGACGGGCCGGAAGATCTGGCGGGCGCGCTGCTGATCAGCGGACACTTTCCACTGAACGCGCTGGTCACGCGCTATCTGTTCGATCGCGGTCTGCCGCCGGCGGTGGTGAAACGATTCCCCCTCGCCGATCCGTACTACTGGGGCTCGTTCGTGCGCGACGAAGTGCTCGACCCCTCGCCCGCCGTGCTGGTGAGAGTGCGCCACGCACTGGCGGCGGGACGTCCCGTGTTCATCGATATCGATACCGAGGAGAACATCGAGCGCGGCGTCACGGTCACGACGGCGTACGGAACGAAGAACGTGTCCACGGCCGTCTTCGACTTCGCACGGCGCTGCAACATCCCCCTTTACTTCGCGTGCGGACGATGCGAGGGGCGAGGATTGCCGCTGGTGTACGTGCGTCGCATCGAGCCGGACGCCGATGCGTTCCTCGCGCAGTTCCGCGAGCAGGCCGCGCTCATCGTGTGAGGGCCATGAACCGTGTCGCATCGGCCACTCGCGGGATGTTGTTGAACATCACCCAGGTGTTCTCGTGCGCCACGCGCGCGGCCAGCGATTGCAGTTCCTCGTCCGTGTACGCGCGGTACGCGCTGCCGATGCCGTGCAGGCGCCAGTACGTGAATTCGGGCGTCACGGAGTCGCGCAGGAACGGATCGACGGTGTGCACGAGATCGAGCTCGCGACAGACGTCGATCAGCACGTCGTCGGGCCAGGCGCCGCGCGGCTCCCAAAGGTAAGCGACGTTCTTCATCCGCTCGATTG
>DATLBM010000464.1:0-3729 GCA_035526885.1 Thermoanaerobaculia bacterium
GAGCTACCACTCCTTCGGCTGGCACTACGACTGCGAAGACGTCTTCATCGCCCAGACCCTGGGCCGCAAGGAATACTTTCTGCGCGCCAACACGATCAACCCCGAGCCGCACATCGAGCGCATGCCGCGCGACATGCACTACGAGCGCGAGGTCACGCCGGCGATGGCGTCAACGCTGGAGCCGGGCGACTGGCTGTACGTACCGCGCGGCTGGTGGCACATGGCGCGCGCGTACGAAGACTCACTGTCGATCTCCATCGGCGTGCTCAGTCCCGCCGCGGGAGGAAGGCGCTAGCCGCGCTGCGAGCTGGTGCCGCCGCAACAGCACGCCGATTCCCACGAGCAGCTCGAACAGGCCGGTGAGACGGCGGCGCGCCGCTGCGCCCACGCGTACGCGAGCGGCGGCGTCTCATCCCTCGTCGCTTTCGCTGCAACGCGGCCGGAGACGACGAACACCAGCGCCAGCAGCGACAGCCCAACCGACAGCGCCACGTCGAACGTCACACTCGCAGAGACCGGCAATGATCAAGGGCGCCGCGACGTACACGAGGATGCCCGCGACCGCACCGATCATCTGGACGCGGAACATCAGCCCCGGATCCGCAGCACGACGTCCGTCATTCGCCGCAGCGTCATCGCTCACCTTCCGTAGTTCGCGAGCAGCTCCGCGCCGCTCGCCGGCAACCGGTCCGCGTCCCACGCGGGATCGTCCGAGTCCACGACGCCGTCCGTGAGCTGCGCGATCGCGCCGGCCACGAAGCCGTATGCGAGGCGCAGCGCCTCCGGCTGGCCGGCCGAACATCGAATCGTCCAACGGTCACGGTCAGTGTCATCCCGAGCCGCCGGAGCACAGCGGAGGACGGTCGAGGGACCTTCCCGCATCGTGGCTCGGTAGAAGGTCCTTCGACTTCGCTGCGCTTCGCTCAGGATGACACTGAACCGTGAAAGTACGCGTCCGCGCCGCCGTTCACGCCTTCGACGCGGAACCAAGCGTAATGATCGTCGCTCCACTGCATCCGTCCCGTCGCGTGCGCGACGACGACCACGTCCGGTTCCTTTGCGCGGATCTCCGCGAAGATCGTTCCCCCGCGAAAGTGCTCCGTCGCCAGAGCGCACACGTGCTCGAACCACGGCGCCTCCGCGTTGCGCGGGTAGATGTCGAACGTCGTGCTCACGCGGCGCCGGCGGCGGCAGCCGCCGCCTGAGCGGCGCGGATCGCGGCAGCCGTCGTGGAGATGTTCGCCCCGAATGCGATCACCGACATGCCCAGGCCTTTCAGGCGGTTGTGCCAGCGAATGGAGCCGGTGCCTGGATCGACGCAGTACAACTCGCCGTTCGCGCCCGCGTAGATCGCGTCCGGCTCGACGCTGATCGTCACGAAGCTCGAGGTGCGCAGCTTCGTGCGCCAGATTTCCGTTCCCGTGGCGCGGTCGATCGCCACGACGTGTCCACCGAGGCCAATATAAAGAGGTTGCATGCGCCGATCTTACGGCACCCAGCACGTCACCGCCGTCCCGCCGCCCTCCCGCGCCTGCACGTGCAGGCGTCCGTGATGCGCTTCGAGGATCTCGTGGCAGAGCGGCAGTCCCAGTCCCGATCCCGAGGGCTTGGTCGTGTAGAACGGGACGAAGGCGTTGCGGAGCACGGGATCGGGCATGCCGCTGCCGCGATCCAGCACGCGCACCACCGTTCCGTCGGGAGCGCGATGAATGGCCACGACGATGTGTGCGGCGTCGCTCCCTGACTCGTGCGCGTTCTTCACGAGATTGATCAGCACCTGCTGCATCTGCCCCCGGTCGATCATCGACGTCTCGTCGGGATTCCCTTCGATGCGGAAGCCGTACAGCGCGTGCACGTCGTCGAGGATCTCGCGCCACGCGGTGCGCTCCTTCGACGGCGCGGGCAATCGCGCGAACTGCGCGTACGACTCGAGGAAGGTGCGCAGGAACGCCAGGCGCTCTTCGATCGTCGCGTAGATCTCGCCGAGGCGGTGACGGTGCTCGGGGCGCTCCTGCGCGATGCGCGCGGTGTGAATCATCGAGCTGATGGGCGCGATGGTGTTGTTCAGCTCATGGTTGATGACGCGGATGGCGTTCTTCCACACCGCGATCTCCTGCCGCCGCAGCTCCGCCGTCAATCGCTCGACGAGCACGAGCCGGTGCTCGATCGTATTCAGCGCGAACGTGCGCTGCGACACGTGAAAGGTCTCGTCCCCCACTTTCGCGATCGCATCGGCCTCATTCGCCAACGCATCGCGGATGGGAGCCGCGAGCGCCTGCACGACCTCGGAGAACCGCATCCCGTCGAGGCGCGACGCGAACCATTCGCGCGCGGCCGTGTTCGAGTACACGATGCGATCCGCGGACGTCACCAGAATCACCGCCACCGGCGTGCGCTGCAGGATCGTGTCGAGCAGCAGTTCCTTCTGATAGACGTCGTTGCGCTGCGTGCGGAGCGTGTCCGCAACGGCGTTGTAGATCTGCTTGACGGTCGTCAGACGGCGCCCGCCGTTCGGGGCCAGCCGCATGCCGAAGTCGCCGTCGTTGAAGGCCAGCAGTCCGTCTTCCAGAGAAATGAGCGAGAAATCGACCGTGTGGACGATGCGCGACGCGCTCCAGATGAGCAGCGGCACGTCGACGAGCAGCGCGGCCGCGAACGACGCCGGCTCGGGCACGCCGATGCGCCGCAGCAGAAACGCGACGGCCACGGCGAACGCCGCATTCGCGAACAGCGCGAGGAGGACGCGCGCGCGGAGGCTCACCGCGGCCGCCGCTCGATGGTGATGCCGAGCTTCTCCATGCGCCGGTACAACGCCTGCCGCGATACGCCTAATGCCTCGGCCGCCCGCGACACGCTTCCGTTCGCATTGAGCAGCGCCATCTCGATCTGCGCGCGCTCGACCGGAACCTCCGCCGCCGCGGTCGCCCCGCCGAATCCGAGATCCTCGGGCGTGATCACCTCGGCCACGCTCAGCGCGGTGGCCCGCTGCATGCGGTTCTGCAATTCGCGAACGTTGCCGGGCCAGTCGTGCGCGAGCAGCGCGTCGCGCGCGGCATCGCTCAGTTTCTTGGCCGGCGAGAGGAACGACAGCGCCAGCGGCAGCACGTCCTCGCGCCGTTCGCGCAACGGCGGCACGCCGATCTCGATCACGTTCAGCCGAAAGTAAAGGTCTTGACGAAACGTCCCGCGGGCGATGGCCTGGCGCAGATCGGTGTTCGTCGCGCAGAGTACGCGCACGTCGACGCGGCGCGTTTCCGAGGAGCCGAGGCGCTCGAACTCGCCGGACTGGAGGACGCGCAGGAGCTTCATCTGTCCGGAGAGCGAGAGGTTGCCGATCTCGTCGAGGAAGAGCGTGCCGCCGTTGGCGGCCTCGAAGCGTCCGATGCGCAGTCGCGTCGAGCCGGTGTACGCGCCCGCCTCCGCGCCGAACAACTCGCTTTCGATGAGCGGCTCCGGGATCGCGCCCGCGTTCACTTTCACGAGCGGCTTGGCGCGGCGTCGCGAGTTCGCATGCACGATCTCCGCGATCTTCTCCTTGCCGGCGCCGTTCGGTCCCGTGATCAGCACCGGGACGTCCGAGCTCGCGACCTGCACCGCCAGCGCGACCACGCGCTCCATCGACGAGCTCTCGTACGTGATGCCGCACAGGTTGTGGGTGCGCGCGAGCTGCGGCTTCGGCGCGCGCAGTTGCAGAAGATCGCGGACGGTGGCGACGAGCTTCGCGTCATC
>DATLBM010000465.1:0-3127 GCA_035526885.1 Thermoanaerobaculia bacterium
CGTCGAGCTGGATCCGCGCGACGTGTACGGGCCGCTGCTCTTCCACACCGGCCGCTTCCAGCGCCTGCGCCGCTATCGCGTGCTCACGTCGACGACGTGCGTCGCCGAGCTCACGCCGTCGCAGGACGCGCCGTTCCATCGCTATCAGCCGCAGGATCTGCTCCTGGGCGATCTCACCATCCGCGACGCCGCCATTCACGCGCTGCAGGGCAGCGTTCCGCATCAGACCGTGCTGCCCGCGGGTCTCGCATCGATCGAGCTCTTCGCGAGAGTCGAAGGCGATGCCATCGTCGTCGCGCACGAAGTGGAGCGCCACGCGGGTCACTTCGTCTGGAACGTCGACATCGCCGCGCCGGACGGACGCCTGTTCGAGCGCTGGACGGGACTGAAGCTGCAGGTCGTGGCCCAACGCGAGCGCGTCGACGATCTCGCGCCCGCGCTGTGGGGCCCGTACCTCGAGCGCGTGCTCGGCGTGCGCACCGAAGTGGGACCGCACGCGCTCGATCGCGTGGCGGGTCCGATCCTGCGGCGCAAGGACGGCAAGCCGCTGTCGCTGCGCGTGCACGTCTCCGCCTCTGACGACGCGGGCATCCGCATGGCCGTCGCGCACGAGCATCCGGTCGGCTGCGACGTGCAATCCGTCGACGGCCAGGAATGGGACGACGTCCTCGGCCGGCACGACGACGCGCTGGCCGACGTCTGCATGCAGCTCTCCGGCGACAACGACTCGTACGCCGCGGCCCGCGTCTGGAGCGCGCGCGAGTCGATGAAGAAACTGGCCGGAGATGCGCTCGTGCCGCTGGTGATCGACAATGCAGGCGATCACCGCCGCGTCACGTTCCGCTCCGGCAACAGCCGGATCGATACCTTCGTGCTGCGCGATTGCATCGTGGCAGTGGCTCGTAACTGAAAACGATGTTGCCGGTTGCCGGTTCCTTGTGGGCCGCACCGGCAACCAGCAACACGGCAACCGGCAACAAACAGCGGAGCAAACGATGAAAAACTACGAATATCATCACACCGTCGGCTTCCAGGAGACGAACCTCATCGGCAACGTCTACTACGTGCACTACCTCTCCTGGCAGGGCCGCTGCCGCGAGATGTTCCTGCACGATCATGCGCCGGGCGTGCTCGAAGACATCGCCAACGGCCTCAAGCTCGCCACCGTGCGCGTGCACTGCGAGTACGAGGAAGAGCTCTTCCCGTTCGATCACGTGATCGTGCGCATGTCGCTGGGCGTGCTCAAGCCGAGCGGCCTCACGCTCAAGTTCACGTACATCAAGGAAGCAGACGGACGCGAGACCGTCGCCGCGCGCGGCGAGATGGAGATCGCCTGCCTGCGCGGCACCGCCGCCGCTCCCGTCCCCGAGGAGCTGCGCGAGGCGTTGCGGCCGTATCGGGAGGAGGCGGCTTAGAAACCCTTGCCGCGTTGCTGGTTGCCGTGTTGCCGGCGATGCATGGCGCAGAGATCATGCATCGCCGGTAACACAGCAACACGGCAACCGGCAACCAGAACGACCCATGCACGACTTGTCACTGACCCTGCTCCAGATCGTCGTCATCACCATCGCCGCGCGGCTGATGGCCATGCTCCTCCTGCGACTGGGCCAGCCCGCCGTGGTCGGCGAGATCGCGGCCGGCATCGCCCTCGGCCCGTCGCTCTTCGGCGCGATTGCACCGGCCGCGTTCGGCGCGCTCTTTCCGGCGAACAGCATCGCAGCGCTCATGACGCTCAGCCAGATCGGCTTGATCCTCTTCATGTTTTTAGTGGGGCTGGAGTTCGCGCCCGAGCTGCTGCGCGAGCGCAAACACGTGGTGGTCGTGATCAGCCACGTCAGCATCAACGTGCCCTTCATCCTCGGCACGGCGCTGGCGATTTATCTCTACCCGCGCGTCGCGCCCGCCGGCGTTCCCTTCCGCACCTTCGTGCTCTTCCTCGGCACGGCGATGTCAATCACCGCATTCCCGGTGCTGGCGCGCATCCTCGAAGACCGCAATCTCACCAAAACGAAGCTCGGCAACACCGCGATCGCGTGCGCCGCCGTCGACGACATCACGGCCTGGTGCATTCTCGCGTTCGTGATCGTGCTGGCGCGCGCCGGCGACACGACGCAGTTCGCCATGCGCCTGGCACTCGTCGCCGTCTACGTCGTGCTGATGCTGCGCGTGGTGCGTCCGCTGGTGCGGCGCGGCGTGACGCTCACCATCGCACTGATCCTCGTCTTCGTCTCCGCCTGGATCACCGAGCTCCTCGGCATCCACGCGCTCTTCGGCGCGTTCCTCGCCGGAGCGATCATGCCCCGCCATCTCACCGCGCCGCTGGCGAAACACGTTCGCGGCGTGACCGGCGTCGTGTTCCTCCCGCTCTTCTTCGCCATCACCGGACTGCGCACGAACGTGGGCTGGCTGGCGTCGCCGCAACTCTGGATCTGCTGCGCGCTGCTCTTGATCGTGGCCATCGTAGGGAAGTTCGGCGGCGCCGCGGCGAGCGCCGGACTGTGCGGATTCGCATGGCGCGACTCGCTGGCCATCGGCGCGCTGATGAACACGCGCGGCCTGATGGAGATGGTGGTGGTGAACGTCGGACTGGAGATCGGCGTGGTCTCGCCGAGCCTCTACACGATGATCGTGCTCATGGCCCTGGTCACGACCGCAATGACGACACCGATTCTCGAACGTCTGCGAGCATCATCTCCACGCGGTCTCGATGCGTTCGGTGAGAAACGATCGCTACGCGAATCGCAAATCGACCCTCGACCATCGCCCCCGTCAGCATGACCCGCTTCCGCGCGTTGATGGCATCCAGCAGCGCGCGGTTTCTCGCATCGTCGCCTTCGATGCGGAACGCCAGGATGGTGAGCTGCGGCTCGGCCACGATCCCGATCCCTTCGATCTTCCGCAGCTCGTCCGCCGCGTACGCGATGAGATCGAGCTTCTCGTCGAGCTGCTCGCGGAACGGCTCGATGCCGAACATCTTCAGCGGCAGCCAGACACGCAAGCCGCGAAAGTCGCGGGAGAGCTCCGGCGAGACTTCGCAGAAGTCGACCAGCTCGTCCTCCTGCTGCATGTCCGGCAGGTAGTCCGCATGCGACGAATGCGCGCGCCGCAGCGTGCGCGCGTCGCGCAC
>DATLBM010000466.1:0-8950 GCA_035526885.1 Thermoanaerobaculia bacterium
AACGCGCTCGTGCGGCGTCTGCACGAGATCGGCGCGCAGCGTCTTTACGCCGAGACCTTCGAAGACAACATCGTTCTCGACAAACGCGGCGAGCTGCGCACGAAAGGTGTGCTGCTGCGGGTGCGCAAATTCGGGCGCTACGCCATCGCCACGTACAAAGGTCCGGTGGCGTTCGACGGCAACGTGAAGACGCGCGACGAAGTGCAGACCGGCGTCGAGTCCTTCGAGCTGGCCATCCAGCTCTTCGACTCCCTCGGCTACAAGCCCGTCTTCCGCTACCAGAAATATCGCGAGGTCTGGCGCGTGCGCGACGTCGAGGTCGTGCTCGACCGCACACCCATCGGCGACTACTTCGAGATCGAGGGACAGCTCGACACCATCCGCGCGCTGGCCGAGGAGCTGGGGATGAATCCGGAGCAGGGAATCCGGCAGACGTACGCGGATCTGTATCGCCAGCACCGCCGCACGCGCGCGGATCTGCCCGAGAACATGGTGTTTCCGCCGGAACAGTTGCCCAGCGCATGACGATCAACGGTGAAAGGCGCAAGGGCAAAGGCAAAAGAGGCCACGCACCCTGCCGAACTACGGTCTTTCACCTTTCACCTTTTACCTTTTACCTTTCACCTTCGGCTAACCCATGAAAGCCATGATCCTCGCCGCGGGCCTGGGCACTCGCCTGCGCCCCATCACCCACACGATGCCCAAGCCGATGGTGCCGTTGTGCAACCGTCCGCTCATCGCGTGGGCCATCGAGTCGCTGCACGCCGCGGGCGTCCGCGACCTCATCGTGAATCTCCATCACCTGCCCGACCAGTTGGAGCGCTACCTGCGCGGCGCCTACGACCGCATCGAGTTCTCGTACGAGAAAGACATCCTCGGCACCGGCGGTGCGATCCGCCGCGTGCGGCCGCTGCTCGCGAACGAGGAAGCGTTCTTCCTCGTCAACGGCGACACCGTGCAGTTCCCGCGCTGGCCGGCGTTGCGCGATGCGTTGGGCGACAACATCGCCGCGCTCACGCTTCGTCATCCGCCCGCGAACGATCGCTTCACGCCCGTCTACTTCGACGGCGCGCACGTCACTGGTTTCGGCGACGGCATCGGCGAGGCGCTGATGTTCGCGGGCTCGCATCTCATCAGCACGCGGGTCTTCGAGTATTTTCCCGACCAGGAAGAATTCGGCGTCGTCGATCGCGTGTATCAGCCGCTCCTCGCCAGCAATCGCGAGACGATCGGCGGCACCGTCGACGACGGACTGTGGTTCGACGTCGGTACGCCGCAGCGCTACCTCGGCGCGTCGCAGGGACTGGTCGCGGCGATGGCGCGCGGCGAGCTGACGCCGCCGCCGGGATCGTTCGTCGACGGCGACTCGCTGCTTCATGAATCCGCGAGCGGACGCGCCGTGAGCTCGACCGTCGGCGCGCGCAGCACGATCCGCGGCGAAGTGCGCGACAGCATCGTCTGGGACGACTGCGTGATCGAAGGGACGATCGAGCGCTGCATCGTCGCGCACGGCGTGCGAGTCACGGGCACGCATCGCGATGAAGTGATCGTGTCATCCTGAGCCGCCGCAGCGAAGCGGAGGACGGTCGAAGGACCTTCCAGCGTGCCACGCAGCGGGGAAGGTCCTTCGACTCCGCTGCGCTCCGCTCAGGATGACACCTCGGCTCGTGTCATCCTGAGCCGCCGCAGCGAAGCGGAGGACGGTCGAAGGACCTTCCGGCGTGCCACGCAGCGGGGAAGGTCCTTCGACTCCGCTGCGCTTCGCTCAGGATGACACTTTGGTCAGATCCAATCCGTGTGGACGAACGGCGTGTCCGCTCCCTTGTCATTGCGCTGGTACGTGTGGGAGCCGAAGGCGTCGCGCTGGGCCTGCGTCAGGTTCTGCGGCAGGTCCGCGGTGCGATAGGAATCGAAATACGCCAGCGACGCGCTGAAGGCCGGGACCGGGATGCCTCTCGTCTGCGCGAAGTTCGTGGCGCGGCGCCAGGAGTCCTGCGCTTTGGCGACGTCCTCGCGGAAGGCGTCGTCGAGCAGCAGGTTCGGGAGATCGGCGCGCCGCTCGTACGCGCGCATGATCGAGTCGAGGAACTTCGCACGGATGATGCAGCCCGCCTTCCAGATGCGCGCCGTCTCGCGCAGGTTGATGTCCCACTTCCATTCGCGCGACCCGGCCTGGATCAACGCGAAGCCCTGCGCGTACGAGCACACCTTCGCGGCGTAGAGCGCATCGTGCACGTCGTTGATGAACTGGTCGCGATCCTTCGATGCGGCGGCAACGGGTCCCTGCAACATCTTCGACGCCGCCACGCGCTCGTCCTTCATCGCCGACAGCACGCGCGCGTCGATGGCCGCGGCGATGGTGGGGATGGAGACGCCGAGGTCCAGGGCGACTTGGGCGGTCCACTTGCCGGTGCCTTTCTGTCCGGCCTTGTCGAGCACGCGATCGACCAGGGCGCCGCTGCCGTCGGCATCGCGCACGCGGAAGATCTTCGCCGTGATCTCGATGAGGAACGACTGCAGCGGACCGTGGTTCCAGCGGTCGAAGATGTCCGCCAGCTCGTCCGGCCCGCACCCCAGCCCCCGCCGCAACAGATCGTAAGCCTCGGCGATCAGCTGCATGTCGCCGTACTCGATGCCGTTGTGCACCATCTTCACGAAGTGGCCCGCGCCGTCGGGACCGCAGTACGTGACGCATGGTCCGGAGTCGCTCTTCGCGGCGATGGCGTTGAAGATCTCCTGCATCGTGGCCCACGAGTCGGGCGTGCCGCCGGGCATGAGCGAGGGGCCGTAGCGCGCGCCGTCCTCGCCGCCGGAGACGCCGGCGCCGACGAAGTGCAGGTTGTGGTCGATGAGCTTCTTCGCGCGGAGCTGCGTGTCCTTGAACCAGGAGTTGCCGCCGTCGATGACGACGTCGCCGTCGTGGAGCAGCGGCATGAGCCTGTCGAGCATCTCGTCGACCGGCGCGCCGGCCTTGATCAACAGCATGATGCGGCGCGGGCGTTCGAGCTCGTTGACGAAGTCCGCGAGGTCCTGCTTCGCGGTGATCTTCCGGTTTGGATTGTCGGCGCAGAACTTCTGCGCCTTCTCCCATTCGCGGTTCCACACGGCCACGGTGAAGCCGTGGTCCGAGACGTTCAGCGCGAGGTTCGCGCCCATGACTCCGAGGCCGACCATGCCGAATTGGGAGGCCATTAGTTCACCACCTTAGCCTTCACCACCGCGTTCTTCACCGCCTGCGCGAGCTGATCGAGTCCGGCGTCGACGTCGTTGCCCAGGTCGATGCTGAGCGCGCGGCGATCGCGTTTGAGGAGCGAGAGGAAATCGCCGATGGCCTGCGCGCGCACCAGCGCGCCGAAGCCGAACTTCTCGTTCGGAATGGCCACGTCGTCGCCTTTGCCGCCGGAGAGCTGCAGGAACACGCCGTTCCCGCCGCCGCCCTTGTGGAGCTGTCCCGTCGAGTGCAGGAAGCGCGGACCGTATCCGCTGGTCGTCGCCACATGCAGTTCTTTCGCGATGGTCTCCCGGATCGCGGCCAGTTTCTCGTCGCGGGCGATGGTCTCGCCGAAGTACTGCGTGAGCGCGACGTAGTCGCCGGGCTTCACGCTCGCGAGCAGATTGGCGATGGCGTCGGCGTCCGACACGGGCACGCGCTTGCCCGGAGGTCCGCCGGCGCCGGTCATCGTGCCCTTCTCGCTGAACTCCGTCAGCAGCTCTTTGGTCTTGTCCTTCGACTCCTGCACGTTCGGCTGATCGAACGGATTCACGCCGATCAGGTATCCCGCAACCGCGGTGGCGAATTCGAAGGTGAAGAAGATCTCGCCGAGGTCGAGCGCGTCTTCGAGAACGATGTCGACGACGGGATGGCCGGCCGCGGCGAGCTCGCGCAGGCGCGAGGTGTCGTCGCTGCCGCGCAGTCGCACGCTCACGAACAGGCGGTCGTTCCCGTACTCGCTCGCCGCGAGCGCGGGCTCGCCTGCGATCGGCACGATGCCTTTTCCTTCCTTGCCCGTGCTCTCCGCCACGAGCTGCTCGACCCAGAGGCCGAGGGTGTCGAGCGGACGCGGCGCGATGACAGTGAGCTTGTCGCGGCCCTGCAGGGCGCAGCCGCCGATGACTGCGCCGAGGAGCGCAGCGGGGTTCTTGCGCACCTGCGGAACGACGGAGACGTGCATGGCGTGCACGGCGCGATCGAGCAGCTCCGCGACGTCGACGCCCGACAGCGCCATCGGCAGGAGTCCGAAGAACGACAGCGCGGAGTAGCGTCCGCCGATGTCCGCGGGGTTGATGAAGATGGAGCGGAACTGATCGGCTTGCGCGTCCTTGACCAGCTGGGTGTCCGGATCGGTGACGGCGAGGAAGTTCTTCCCGTTCTTCACGCGATCGTAGAAGTAGCGGTGGAACATCATCGGCTCGGTGGTGGTGCCGGACTTGGAGGCAACGATGAACAGGGTCCGCTGCAGGTCGATCTTCGCCTCCAGCATCTGCACGGCCTCGGGCACGGTGGAGTCGAGCACGAGCAGCTCGGGATAGCCCTCCCGTTTTCCGAACAGCCGGCGCACGACCTCGGAGCACAGGCTCGACCCGCCCATGCCGAGAACGACGACGTAGTCATAGTCGCGGCGCGCGTGATCGGCGAAGTCCATGAGGTCCTTCGCGCCGCCGGCCATTTGCTGCGCGACGACGAGCCATCCCAGAGCGTTGTCGATGATCTTGCGATGCGCGTCGTCGGACTTCCACAGCGCGCTGTCTTTGGCCCAGATGCGGCTGACGACTTTTTCTTTTTCGACACGCGCGATGGCGTCGTCGACGTTCACGTTGTGCAGCATGACCCGCTCCGGCAGTCCGCGCACGACGGCGTCGCGGCGCGCCTCGATGGTGTCCACCAGCTGCGCGAATGACTCGTTGAAAGACTTCACGCCGTCGGCGGTGAGCTTCTCGGTGATCGCTTTCAGCGAGAAGCCTTTGGCCTCGAACTGTTCCAGCACGCGGCGCGCTTCATCGACGTCCTGCTCGAGCGTGAGCTGCACGCTGCCGTGATCCTTGAACGCGTCGTAGGTCGCGGGCGGAATGGTGTTGACCGTGTCCGCGCCGATCAGGGACTCGATGTACAGCACGTCGCTGTACTTCGGATTCTTCGTGCCGGTGGACGCCCACAGCGGGCGCTGCACGCGCGCGCCTTTCGCGCGCAGCTTCTCGAATCGTTCGCTGGTGAAGACCTGCTTGAAGAGCTGATAAGCCATCTTCGCGTTGGCGATGGCGACCTTGCCCATGAGCTCCGTCTCGCCCTTCGCTTCCATCTGCTTGTCGGCCTGCGCGTCGATGCGGCTGACGAAGAAGCTGGCCACCGAGGCGATGTGGCCGATGGGGAGACTGTTCGACACGCGCTTTTCGAGACCGCGCAGGTACGCTTCGATCACCTGCGCGTAGACGTCGTTCGAGAAGATCAGCGTGACGTTGATGTTGATGCCCAGTGCGATGGCCTGCTCGATGGCGGGGATGCCTTCGGGTGTGGCCGGGATCTTGATCATCAGATTCGGCCGCCCCACTTTCGTGAACAGCCGCTTGGCCTCGGACACTGTCTTTGCGGTGTCGCCGGCCATGAGCGGCGAGACCTCGAGACTGACGTAGCCGTCTTCGTCCTGCGTTTTCTGATAGACGGGCGCGAAGACGTCCGCGGCGTTGGTGATGTCTTCGACTACCAGCTCGTCGTAGATCTCGTCGCGCGTCATTCCCTGCGAGGCCAGCATGCGGAGCTGGCCGTCGTAGTCGTCGCTGCCGCCGATGGCTTTCTCGAAGATGGTGGGGTTGGAGGTGAGGCCGCGCAGATCGTCTTCGTCGATCATCTGCTGCAGGCGCCCGCTGGTGACGAGCCGCCGCTCCATCTGATCGAACCAGACGCTCTGTCCTGCCTTGGGAAGTTGTGCGAGGGGATTGGTCATGCGCGCCTCCTGTGACGAGGCGTAAGCATATCGAACCGAGAGTTTCCGCGGCGCGTCTCTCCAACGAATCGAGGAGGTCGCCATGAAACGCTTACTGCTCCTGCTCGGCTTCGCTGTTCTGTTCGCATGGTCGCCGCGCGCGCACGGGCAACAACTTCGATGGGTCTGGATCGACGGCACGGTGACGCCGCCGGTGCTGCAGACCGATCTCGCGGCCGGCGAGCGTCCGACGGTCACGCGAATGAGCGCCGGAGGGTATCGCCTCGAGTTCCGGCGTGACGTCCGCTTCTTCAACGGCGACGCGCAACGCGGCGGCGGCAGCGGCGACGCCGCATCCATGCTCTTCACGAGCCGCTACGACACTGCGAACCCGCGCGTCTTCTACATCACGACGTACGCAATCGGGACGGCAACCCCGGTTTCATTCACGCCGATGGACAGTCGCATGAGCATCGTCATCGTGCGTCGCTGACGCCGGCGCGGCGAATCGCCTTCAGAGCGATCCGTCCGACGAACACGGCCACGAGCAGCGCACCGGCGGCGGTCACGATCAGCGCGATGCGATTGCCCGTTCCCGTGAGCACGGCAGCGCCGGCGGCACCGGCGTAGGTGAATGCCAGCGTGCCGGGGATGATGCCGATTGCGGTGATGAGGACGTACGGCAGCGGCTTCACGCCGGTCAGGCCGAAGGCGTAGTTCACCCACGTGAACGGCGGGAAGCCGGACAGGCGCACCAGCCAGAGGATCTTCGTGCCCTCGTTGGCGATCGCGCGGTCGAGGGCCTGGAACCTGGCGTTGTTCGCGGTCGCGCGCTCGACGCGTTTGCGCAGCACCGTGCGCGCGAGGAAGAACGTCGCGGTTGCGCCCAGCGTCGCGCCGATGAGCACGACGATCGATCCCGCTGCGAACCCGAAGATTGCGCCGGCGCCCAGCGTCAGCGCGAGCGCGGGGATGATGAAGATGCAGCAGACGACATACGCGGCGACGTACGCGACGTAGCCGAGCGCGCCGGCGCCGCGCACCCACGTCTGGAACTGCGTGATCCACTCCGCGATCGGGAGCAGGCGGATGGCCACGATTGCCGCGATGACGACGAGAACGGCAAGGGCGATGCGCGCACGGCTCACTTGAAGGGCATGATCAGCTTCTTCGCCGACTTGAGCAACATCACCGCTGCGCTCACGCCTCCGATCAGCGCGCCGATGATGAGTCCAGCGGTGCCGCCCGCGGCGACTTTCACCAATCCGCCGCCGGCTTTCTGTTTCGCGTACGCGGGCATGACCGCGGTCGGACGCACGACCAGCGGCTCGCCGCCGGGTGTCGTCTCCGCCTTCGGCCGATCCTCCGGCTTCTTCGCCTGCGCCCGTGCCTCTTTCTTCGACTCATCGCCTCGCAGCGAGCCGAACGTACGCGCGTAGACCTGCGTAAACTCCGCGCCGAAGAAGAGGATCTGCGCGGACCAGTACACCCAGATCAACAGAATCACCAGCGAGCCCGCGGCGCCGTAGGCCGATCCCGGCGCCGCTTTGCCGAGGTAGACGCCCAGGCCCCACTTGCCGAGGACGAAGAGGATGGCGGTGAAGATCGCGCCGAACCAGACGTCGTGCCACGCGATCCTGAGATCGGGAAGGATGCGGAAGATGCACGCGAAAAGCACGACCGCGATGACGAACGACAGGCCGAGCTCGAGGATGTGCGCGGCGGCCTCGCCGCCTACGAACTTCGAGACGTACCCGCCCATCGCGGAGATGACCGCGTCGAGGACGAGCGTGATCAGGAGCAGGAAGCCGATGCCGAGCACCATGGCCATCGACAGGAAGCGCACCTTGACGAAGCCCATGATGCCGGCGGCTTTTTTCTTCTCCACGTTCCAGATGGTGTTCAGGGCGTCCTTGAGCTGGCCGAACACGCCGGACGCGCCGAGCATGAGCGTGATGACGCCGACGACGGTGGCGAGCGTGCCGGTCTTCGGTTTGGCGGCGGCCTGGATCATCTGCTCGAGCGACTCGGACATCTGCGAGCCGAACACCTTGCCGAGCTCGGCGGAGATCTTGCCCTGCGCAGCCTCGTCGCCGAGGAAGATGCCGGCCATGGCCACCGCGATGAGGAGCAGCGGGCCGATGGAGAAGATCGTGTAGTAAGCGAGCGCGGCCCCGAGACGCGGAACCTTGTCTTCACCGAACTCCTTGAAGGTGTCTTTGAAGACCTGGATGTATTTGCTCATCGCCGGCTTGCGAGAGCAACGGACGTTCCAGTGGGGTTGCTGGTTGCCGGTTTTCCGCCGGCCGCACACCCGTTGCCGGGTGAACTCTCGCGCTGAGGCACCGGCAACACGGCAACTACGATTTCATCCACGCCACGCACCGCTCCAGCGACGCGCGCATCTCCTCGGGCGGCAAACGCACCGGCCGGCCGTGACCGGGCAGCACCCATTCGAACGAGAAGTCGAGCAGGCGCTCCATCGACTGAATCTGCTCCGGCCACGAGTACCAGCACGCGCCGCGGAACGCGTAGAGATGGCCGCGGCGCGCGCTCCAGGCGAGGTGATCGCCGGTGAAGAGGAACTTCCCGCGATAGAGGAACACGGCGTGGCCGCGGGTGTGCCCCGGAGTGGGGATCATCAGCACGCCGTCGCCGAGGTCGATGGGATCGCGGCCGTGCGGACGGAGCTCGATGTCGCGGCCGCGATCGTCGGCGTGCAGGACGCGCTCGCAGCCGAAGCGCGCGTGGAACTTCTCGTGATCGGCGATGTCGTCCTGATGCGTGAGGAGCATGCGCCTCACGTGGCCGAGACGTTTCGCGAGCGGCCCGGTGAAGCGGGGCGAGTCGATGAGGATTTGCGGATCGCGCAGGAAGTAGCTGATCGCGCCGAACGAATTCTCCGAGGCATAGCCGCAGCGGAACACATCGTCGTCGACGTGCTCCGGCAACGCGTCGATGGCGCGGCGCGCGCCGCTGCGTGATCCGATCGACGAGGTGGGACAGCTGATCTGCGCCTTTTGCGCGGCCAG
>DATLBM010000467.1:0-6195 GCA_035526885.1 Thermoanaerobaculia bacterium
AAGCAGATGATGCCGCGCTAGAAGACAAACGTGGCGACGGGCTTCAGCCCGTCGCAATATCGAAATCGCGACGGGCTGAAGCCCGTCACCACGTTTGTCAGTGCGCCCCTAAGTACTCGAGCGCGACGTTCGCCATCGCCCGCACCCCGAGGCCCAGCCCGCTCTCATCGACGTAAAACAGCGGCGAGTGATTCGACGCCGCTTCCTCGGGCGTCTGATTCTTCGGGCGCGTGCCGAGCCAGAAGAACACGCCCGGCACTTTCTGCTGGAAGAACGAAAAGTCCTCGGCACCGAGGACGGCGTTGACGAGGTGCACGTTGTCGTTGCCGCCCACGCGGCGCAGCGCCGGCTCGATGCGCTCGGTGAGCGCGGGATCGTTGTACGTGATCGGATAGCCCGTCTCGATCTTCACGATTGCCGTCGCGCCGCCGCTCATCGCGATCGACTCGGCGGTGCGTTTGATGCGCGCGTGAATGTCCTCGCGCATCTTCGCGTCGAGCGAGCGGATGGTGCCGATCATCTCCACTTCGTCGGGGATGATGTTGTTGCGCACGCCGCCGTGAATGGCGCCGACGGTGACGATCGACGGCGCAAGCGTGGAATCCAATTGCCTGCTGGGGATGGTCTGCAATCCGAGCACGATCTGCGAGGCCACGACGATCGGATCGACACCCAGCCACGGATATGCTCCGTGGGTCTGCTTGCCGCGCACTTTGATGTTGAACGAGTCGACGGCGGCCATCATCCCGCCGGGGCGGTAGGCGATCTCGCCGACGGCGAAGCGCGACGTCACGTGCAGTCCGAAGATGGCGTCGACTTTCGGATTCTCCAGCGCGCCCTCGCGCACCATCAGTCCCGCGCCGCCTTCTTCGCCGGCGGGCGCGCCTTCCTCCGCGGGCTGGAAGATGAACTTCACGGTGCCGGGGATCTGCTCGCGCATGCCCGCCAGCACTTCGGCGACGCCGAGGAGGATGGCCACGTGGGCGTCGTGTCCGCAGGCGTGCATCACGCCGACGTCCTGCCCGTTGTACGTGGTGCGTACTTTCGACGCGAAGGGGAGATCGACCTGCTCGGTGACCGGCAGCGCATCCATGTCCGCGCGCAACGCCACGACCTTGCCCGGCTTGCCGCCTTTGAGGATCCCGATGACGCCCGTGTGCGCGACCTTCTCCGTCACGTCGATGTGCAACTCGCGCAGCCGGTCGGCCACGAGCTTCGCCGTGCGCTCCTCGCGGTTGCCGAGCTCGGGATGCTGATGGATGTCGCGCCGCGTGGCGATGACGCCCGGTTCCACGCGTGCGGCGGCGGTGTCGATCTGTGAGCTCAACGTGGCAGCGATGATAAGGGCGGCGAGCATGGCGCTATGTTACCGGTTGCCATGTTGCCGGTTGCTGGCGCTGCAGTGCCCCGGCAACCAGCAACACGGCAACCAGCAACTACCGCGGTGCCGCGGTGCGCAACCTCTCCGCCTTCGCCACCAGCTCCGAAAACCAATCCGCGAAATTGGTCTCGCCCTTTTCGACGGCCAGGTCGCGCGCGGCGCCGGCCATGGCCACGAACTGGTCGATGAACTGGCGGAGGTCGTCCGAGGCGCCCATGAGCAGGAGCGTGGCGGCCTGCTGTTCGATGGCCGTGTAGGCCTGCAGCGCCTGCGCGTACTCGTTCGAAAAGTACTCGAAGTTCGCGCGCGGATTCTCGTCGCTCATGGTTGCGGACTCGGCTGCGGATTTCGGGCCATGGCGCTCAGCTCGTCGACCCCGCGCACCACGCCGCCGCGCACGACGAAGCGCAGCTTGCGGAAGTTGGCCGCGTCCCTGCTCGGATCGGCGGAGAGCAGCAGCAGATCGGCGTCTTTGCCTTTCTCGATCGTGCCCGTGACGTCGTCCAGACGCGCGGCGCGCGCGGCGGTGGCGGTCGAGGCGACGAGCACCTGCATCGGCGTCATGCCCGCGTTCTGCATGGCCTCCATCTCCGCGTAGATCGACGGGCCGTGCAGCGTGAGCGGATTGCCGGCGTCCGTGCCGGTGGCGATGGGGATGCCCGCGGCGACGAGGCGTTTCAGGTTCGCCGCGGCGATGGCCTCGCGCTGCTTCGTGCGCTCCGCGCGCGCGGCCACGTCGGTGCCGGCCGGCAGAGTCACCGTCGTGGCGACCTTCGCGCGCGTGGCGTCATCGACGCAGCGATTCGGATCGTCGATGGTGGTCTTCCCCTCGAACATGCGCACGTAGCCGCCGGCGACGGTGAGCGTCGGCGTGAGGATCGTGCCGTGCTCCTTCAACAGCGCGATGAATTCATCGTCGATGGGCAGGTCCCAGACGCTGTGCACGAGCAGTTTCGCGCCCGCGCGCACCGCTGCTTTCGCGCCGGCCAGCTCGGTGGCGTGCACGATCAGCGGCAATCCCGCGCTCGCTGCCGCGGCGCCGGCGGCGTTGATCGCGTCCGCGTTCTCATTGATGTACCAGACCTTGATCGCGCGCGAGCCCTGCGCGGCGAGATAGGCGACGCCGTCGCGCGCGGTGGCGGCGTCTTTCAGATGGATGAACTGCCGCTCGGCGGCGAGGTTCAGCCAGTGATCGCGCGTGGAGAGCAGCGGTCCCGCCGCGGTGACGTGCGGCGCCGCGGTGTCGTTCTCGAAGCGGCGGGCGAGATCGAGCGTCCACGCGTAGCCGCCCACGTCGAAGACGCCCGTGACGCCGGAGCACAGATACGAGCGCGCGAACACTTCCGGATGCGCGCGCAGACCGGCGATCGTTTTCTCGTAGGGAAACCTGTCGCGCACGTCCAGCGCGTCCGGCCGCCCGTCCGCCCATCCCGTTTGCGAAAAGTGCACGTGCGCGTCGATCAGGCCCGGCGTCGCCCACATTCCCTTGCCGTCGATGACGTTCACGCCGTCCGGCACCGCGCACGCGCCCGCGCATTCGATTTTGCCGTCGCGGATGACGACCGTCGCGTTCGGAAGCGGAGCGCCGCCTTGGCCATCGATCAGCGTGACGTTCGTGATCGCGCGCGGCGACGGCGGCGTTCCCGGCGGCGCGTCGATCGCGCCGGTGAGCGCGATGCGCCATCCTTGCGGCGTCTCGACGAAGATCCGCTCGGAGATCCCGCTGTTCTCGCGCGCGCCGTAGCGCACGCGATAGCGATACGTTCCGTAGACCATGCCCGCACGCAGCGGCGTGAGGCGCATGTCCGTGGCCTCGATCGTGTCCGGCCACTGCGCGCCCGCGCCTTTCGCGAACTCCTCGAAGCCCGTGACGAAGCCGCTTGCGCCGGTGCGCACCAGCGCGTCGCTGTGCAGGTAGAGGTCGAGGTACGCGTCGCGATCGCGGTTGCGGATGGCGGCGATGTTCTGCTCGAACACGGCCCGCGCGGAGGCCACGTCGTCGGCGAGCGCGGTGACGGAGGCCGCGAGCATGCATAGCATGGTGATGAAGCGCATGGCGAGGATTCTACGCATCGGGGTGATCTCGGACACGCACGGAGTCGTGCATCCGCGCGTGCCGGAGCTCTTCGCGCGCATGGACCGCATCCTCCACGCGGGCGACGTCGGCGGCGCGCACGTGCTCCGCGAGCTGGAGTCGCTGGCGCCGCTGACGTACGTCGACGGCAACAACGACGATGCGACGGGGGAAGACATCAGGCGCTTCGACATCGAGGGATTGCGCGTGCTGCTGACGCACATCCTCCCGCGCCCGCACAAGCCCGCGCCGCGCGTGCTCGATTCATTGAAGATGAAGTCCGCGGACATCGTGATCTTCGGCCACAGCCACCTCCCGCATCACGAAGTCGTCGGCGGCGTCACGTACTTCAATCCCGCCAGCTCCGGCCCGCGCCGCTTCAACTACCCCGTTTCCATCGGCATGATCGAGAAGCGCGGCGACGAGTGGAAAGCGATGCACGTCGCCCTGGACGAGCGATCGGTGGACGCGTTGGAGAAGTACATGAACCAAATGAGCAAGTGATGAGTGATGAGTGATGAGTGATGAGTGGGGTTCGCGGCTCCCGTGCTCATTACTCATCACTCATCACTCATCACTCATCACTCGTTCTCTATAATCCCTCCGGATGCCCTTCCTCGAAGGACTGCAGCTCTCCAGGACGTACCGTAACGCCGAGGTTCCGGTGAGCGTGTTCAGCGGCCTGGATTTGCGGGTGCAGAAGGGCGAGATGCTGGCCATCGTCGGGCCCTCCGGCATCGGCAAGTCCACCCTCCTGCATCTTCTGGGCGGACTCGATCGTCCCGACAGCGGCACCGTTCGCGTCGGCGAGAACGAGCTGACCGCCATGTCCAACGACGCGCTGGCGCGCTTCCGCAATCGCAACGTCGGCTTCGTGTTTCAGTTTCATCACCTCCTGCCCGAGTTCACGGCCGTGGAAAACGTGGCCATGCCCGGATGGATCGGAAGAGCGGATCGCGAGCAGACGTTGTCACGCGCGTCCGGGCTTCTCTCCGAGCTCGGACTGGCCGGAAGAAGCCGCCACTTTCCCAACCAGCTTTCCGGCGGCGAGCAGCAGCGCGTGGCCATCGCGCGCGCGCTGCTGGCAGATCCTGTGCTGTTCCTGGCTGACGAGCCGACAGGCAATCTCGATCTGGCGACCAGTGAAAAAGTGTTTGATTTGATGAGGGAGTGCCACAATAAGCGCGGACTGACCTCCGTGATCGTCACGCACAATCCCGATCTCGCGGCCCGGTGCGACCGCGTGTTCGAGATGAAACAGCAGCAGCGGCACTAACCAGACCATGTTCGAGAAATACAACGAGAAAGCCCGCCGCGCCCTCTTCTTCGCCCGCTACGAAGCGTCCAAGCTCGGATCGCGCGTCATCGAATCCGAACACATCCTCCTCGGCGTCCTCCGCGAGGGAGAAGAGATCATCAAAGAGATCTTCTCGCGCTTCAACGTCAAGCCGGAACAGATCCGCAGAGAGGTCGAAGGCGACCGTCTCTTCGTCGACCGCATCTCTTCTTCGGCCGAGCTCCCGCTCAGCGAAGAGTCGAAGAAGATCCTCGCCTACGCCGCGCATGAAGCGGAGTCGATGCTCCACCAGTACGTGGGCACCGAGCATCTCCTGATCGGCATCCTGCGCGTCGAGTCCTCCACCGCCGCGCGCATCCTCACCGCCAAAGGCCTGAACGTCTACGGCGTGCGCGAGGAAACCATCTCCATCCTCAAAGAGAGAGAGGCGGACAAGCAGAAGAAAGAGCTGCCCTTCCTCGCCGAGTACGCGCGCGACCTCACGGCCATGGCCCACTCGCAGCAGTTCGATCCGCTGATCGGCCGCGAGAAGGAAGTGGAGCGGATCATCCAGATCCTCTCCCGCCGCACCAAGAACAATCCCATCCTCCTCGGCGAGCCGGGCGTCGGCAAGACCGCCATCGTCGAGGGACTGGCGCAGCGCATCGTCGACGGCAACGTCCCGCTCTTCATCGCCAACAAGCGCATCCTCTCGCTCGATCTGTCGCTGATCGTCGCAGGCACCAAGTACCGCGGCCAGTTCGAAGAGCGTCTCAAAGGCATCATCAAAGAGCTGAAAGAGAACCAGGACATCATCATCTTCATCGATGAGATCCACTCGCTCATCGGCGCGGGATCGGCGGAGGGCTCACTCGACGCCGCGAACATCCTCAAGCCCGCGCTCTCGCGCGGCGAGATCTCGTGCATCGGCGCGACCACCATTCGCGAGTACCGCCGCTACATCGAGAAGGACCGCTCGCTGCTGCGCCGCTTCCAGGCCATCATCGTCAACCCGCCGACCGAAGACGAGACGCTGCAGATCCTCGAAGGCGTGAAGGAACGCTACGAGACCTTCCACAAGGTCAAGTACAGCGACACCGCCATCAAGAGCGCGGTCTATCAATCGAACCGCTACATCACCGACCGCTTCTTCCCCGACAAGGCCATCGACATCCTCGACGAGGCCGGCGCCAAGGTGAAGCTGCGCCGCGTCGCCGACACGCAGAACCTGCGGCGCCTGGAAGCGGAGACGCGCTCCATCGTCAAGGAGATGAAGAAAGCGATCTCGGACAAGGACTTCGAGAAGGCGGTGTTCCTGCGCGAGCGCGAGATCGAGCTCAAGGAAGAGATCGAGCGCTTCAAGGCCGAGCGGGAGATCGCCGGCGACGAAATGATGGAAGTGACGCAGCGCGACGTCGAGGAGATCATCAGCTCCTGGACCGACATCCCGGTCACCTCCATCGA
>DATLBM010000468.1:0-8542 GCA_035526885.1 Thermoanaerobaculia bacterium
TCAGGACGCGGTGCGCCAACTCGATTGTTTCGCGCTGCTCGCCGCGCACGACGTGAAGGTTTACAGCGACAGCACCATTGATGATGACGTCGAGGCGCTGGTGCTGATTCGCGAGCGGACGCCGGTCACCGCGGAGCTGCTCGATCGACTGCCGCGATTGAAGATCATCGCGCAGACGGGACGGGGAACGGCACACATCGACGTTCCGGCGTGCGAGCAGCGCGGCATTCGCGTGGCCACGGGCACCGGCTCGCCGTACGCGCCCGCGGAGCTGACCTTCGCGCTCATCCTCGCCTCGATGCGCCGCATCCCGCAGGAAGCCGCCGGCGCGCGCGCCGGGCGGTGGCAGTCCGGCCTCGGCACCACGCTGCGCGGCCGCACGCTTGGCATCTGGGGCTACGGAAAGATCGGCACGCTCGTCGCCGATTACGGCCGCGCCCTCGGCATGCACGTCATCCACTCGCAGGCACAGACGCGCGACGAATTGCTCGAGCAATCCGACGTCCTGTCGCTGCATTTGCGCTTGTCCGAGCGCACGCGTCACAAGATCACGCTCGAAGACCTCGCGCGGATGAAGCCCACGTCGCTGCTCGTGAACACCGCCCGCGCGGAGCTCATCGCGCCCGGCGCGCTGGTGGCGGCGCTGCGCAACGGACGTCCCGCGTTCGCCGCGGTGGATGTCTTCGAAAACGAGCCGACGATCGACGATCCGCTCCTGCACATGGACAACGTGCTGGCCACGCCTCATCTTGGCTACGTGGAGAAGGACAGCTACGAGCTCTATTTCGGCCAGGCCTTCGATGCTGTCAACGGAGAAACGACATGACCGTCAGACCGATCCCCGAGGGATACCACTCCGTCACGCCATACCTCACCGTTCCGGACGTGGCCAAGGCAATCGAGTTCGTGCAGCGCGCGTTCGGCGCGACGAAGGTCGAGGCCGCGCCCGATGCGAGTGGCGCCATCCGGCACGCCGACGTGCTGATCGGCGACTCGCACGTGATGTTCGGGCAGGGCTCCGCTCAATGGCCCGGGCGTCCGGGCACGCTCTATCTCTACACCGAGGACGTCGATGCCATGTACCGGCGCGCGATGGAGGCCGGCGGCAAGTCCCTGCGGGAGCCGACGAACGAGTTCTACGGCGACCGCAGTGCCGGCGTCGAGGACTCGCAGGGCAACCAGTGGTGGATGGCCACGCACGTCGAGGACGTCACGCCGGAGGAGATGGAGCGGCGGATGAAGGAGGCGTGGACGTAGGACGGGCTTCAGCCCGTCGAATGGTCAACGTCGGTACCACTCGGCGAGACGCTCCGGCGTCACGCCGAGATGGTAGGCGAGGACGACGGTCCAGTTCACGATCGACGTGCGGATCACGCCTTTGCTCAGAAACCGTCTGCCCGAGGTGCGCACTGTCATGGGCAGGATGACCGCGCGCTTGCGCATCCGCCGCGCCAGCTCGTAGTCCTCCATCAGCGGGAAATCCGGATAGCCGGAAAACGCACCGCGCCGCGCAAACTGTCCCTGATCGCCCCACGGCGCGCGCGTGAGCCGGGTGCGCAGGTTGACCATGAACGCGACGTAGCGCAATCGCCAGCCGGGCTCCACGAAATCGATGAAGAAGCCGCCGAAGTCGGCCTTCGCGTTCTCGATCGCCTCGCACGCGCCGCGCGGCAGGAGCGTGTCCGCGTGCACGAACAGCAGCCACTCACTCGCCGCCTCGGATGCGCCGCGATTGAGTTGTCGCGCGCGGCGGCGCTCTCCTTCGATCACGCTCGCGCCGTGCTCCTTCGCGATGCGCAGCGTCCCGTCGCTGCTGCCGCCGTCGCACACGATCACTTCGGATGCGCCCGCGGCGAACGCGGCGTCGACGGTCGCGCCGATGTGCGCGGCCTCGTTCAACGCCGGGATGATCACGCTCACGCTCATCGAAGCCGGGCCAATGCTTTCACGCTTTGCGTCAACGCGTGCGGCGTCAGTCCCATGTAACCGAGGACGAGGCCGTGACGCGGCTTGCCGATGTACAGGCGGGACAACGTCGGCAGGTCCAGGCCGATCCGCGCGCCGCGAGCGGCGAGGTCGCGATCGTCTTTCTCGGTGAAGGCCACGACGCGGAACCCGGCGTTGGCGGCGCCGAGCTCGAAGTGTTTCGAGAGGAGACGCACGGCGTGATCGCGGCGCTGGCGGTAGAGCGCGCGCATGCGGCGCAGATGCGCGTCGAAATGTCCGAAGTGCATGAAGTCCGCGGTGACGCGCTGCAGGAACGGCGGCGGGTGCCCGTCGACCTGCGTCCGCGCGACGACGAACGGCTCCACGAGATCGGGTGGCAGCACGACGTACGCGAGCCGCAGCGACGGGAAGAGTGACTTCGTGAATGTGCCGACGTAGATGACGCGGCCGGCGGTGTCCAGTCCCTGGATCGCGGTGAGCGGGCGGCCGTCGTAGCGGAACTCGCCGTCGTAGTCGTCCTCGATGATCCACGCGTCGCTGCGCCGCGCCCACGCCAGCAGCGCGAGGCGGCGGTCGAGCGACATCGCGGTGCCCAGGGGGTAGTGGTTCGACGGCGTCACGCACGCGACGCGCGCGTTCGGCGCGAGGGCGATGCCGGCGCTCACGTCGAGGCCTTCGTCGTCGACGGGCACGGGCGCGATCCGCGCGCCCGCGGAATGAAGCGCGGCGCGGGCGCCGTAGTAGCCGGGCTCCTCGAGCCACGCCGCGTCGCCGGGATCGAGCAGGAGTTGCCCGAGGAGGTGCAGGGCTTCCTGCGAGCTGCTGACGATGACGACCTGCGCGGCGTCGCAGTGCACGCCGCGTGCGGCGTTGAGATACGAGGCCACTGCCTCGCGCAGCGAAGGATCGCCGGCGGGATCGCCGTAGACGAGCGACTTCGCGTCGAGCCGCCGCGCGTGCGCGGAGACGAGGCGTTGCCACGTGGCCAGCGGGAAGCGATCGAGCGCGGGCACGCCCGCGGCGAAGGCGCGGACTTCCAGCGGCTCGATGCACGACATCGACTTCGCGGCGCCGCGTCCGCGGGCTGATGGCGTGCGGCGTCCCTCCAATCGCGGCGCTCGTCTTTTCGGCAGAGGCAGCTCGCAGACGTACGTCCCCGAGCCCACGCGCCGCTCGACGTAACCCTCCGCCTCGAGCTGCGCGTACGCTTCCTCCGCGGTCTTGCGCGAGATGCCGCGCTCCGCCGCGTACTGACGCGTGGACAGGAGTCGCGCGCCGCCGCGGAGCGTTCCGCCTGCGATGGAAGCGCGCAAGTCCGTAAAAATCAGCCGGTGCAGTGGTCTCTTCGCCATGCGCGAAATGGTCTCTTTCAGGAGGCCATCAGTATCGCATCATCGGGCCATGGACATCAGCGCGGCACTCGCACATTTCGAAGCACGGCTGGAGTGGGAGATCGACGCGGCGGACCTCTGGGCCAATCGCGACGCGTACATCGTCATCGACGCGCGGACTCCCGAGGCCTTCGCGGCCGGACATGTGCCGGGAGCTTTGAGTCTTCCCCATCGCACGATCGCAACGGTGGATTTCCCGAAGGACGCGGTGCTGGTCACGTACTGCGACGGCATCGGCTGCAACGCCTCGACCAAAGCGGCCGTGAAGCTCTCGCGCCTCGGCTATCGCGTGAAGGAGATGATCGGCGGCATCGACTGGTGGCGCCGCGACGGGCTGCCGGTGGAGGGGACGAGCGCCGCGGTGGCGTGCGGGTGTTAACGTTCCGCGCGTGAACGCATACGTGCTCGTGGGCGGACGCTCCTCGCGCATGGGCGCGTCGAAGACCGCCATGTTCCTCGATCGCATCGTCGCGGCGGCGCGGCCGGTGTTCGATGAGGTGATCGCCGTCGACCGGCCGCGTGTCATCCCGAGCGCAGTCGAGGGCCCCCCTACCGACGAGCGCGGTAGGGGATCCCTCGACTGCGCTCGGGATGACACGCACGTCCGAACCATCTTCGAAGACGCACACGACGACGAGGGCGCGATCTTCGGCGTCGCCCGCGCGTTGCGCGATGCGAATGCGAAGGCCTTCATCATCGCAGTCGACTACCCGCTGATCACTGCCGAGGTGCTGCGCTTTCTCCGCGACCGCGAAGGCGTGCCGGAGTGGAATGGTCATGCGCAGCCGCTGTGCTGTGTGTGGAGCGTCGAGCTGCTCCCGCTCATCGGAGAGCGCATCGCTGCGCGGCGCTACGATTTGCGTGACGTCGGGGGACGGGAGATGATCCCCGAGTCGGAGCTGCGCGCGCGTTTCCGCGGCGAGCCGCTGATGAACGTCAATACGCCGGAGGAGTGGGATCGTGCCCAGGGATTTCTCGCATCTCGATGAGACCGGCGGCATCTCGATGGTGAACGTCGGGGCGAAGAGGAGCACCACGCGCGAGGCCGTCGCCGCGGCCACGGTGCGCATGACCCCCGCCACGCTCAAGCGCCTCGTCGAGCGTGCGCTGCCCAAAGGGGACGTCCTCACCACCGCCAAGATCGCGGGCGTGCTGGCCGCGAAACAGACGCCGTCGCTCATCCCGCTCGCGCATCCGATCGGCCTCGAATCCGTCGACATCACGTTCGATCTCGATCCGAACGCGGGCACGATCGAAGTGCGCTCCATCGTCCGCTGCGAAGGCAAAACGGGCGTGGAGATGGAGGCCATGACCGCATGCGCCGTGGCCGCGCTGACGATCTACGACATGTGCAAGTCCGCGGAGAAAGGCATCGTCATCGACGGACTGCAACTGGTGCGCAAGTCGGGAGGGAAGTCGGGCTTGTGGGAGCGCGCGTGAGGCGAGCGATGAGAGATGAGCGATGAGCGATGAGCGATGAGCACGACGACAAGGCTCATCGCTCATCTCTCATCGTTCATCTCTCATCGTTCATCTCTCATCTCTCATCGTTCATCGCTCGCCTCGTCACTGTCCCCGTTCCCACGGCGGACGCCGGTCGTTGTCCCGCTCCTGCGGTGGCTGGCTGGCGCGCTCCTTGGCCTCGTCCGCGGCGACGAGCTGCTTGCGGATCGAGCCGAGCATCTTCGCGTCCGTGGCCACGGCCAGGTCGACCAGACGCTGCCGGTCTTTGTAGCCGTTGTACGCCACGACGAAGCGATCGATGCGGAAGGCGACGGTGCGCCCCAGGTATTTGTCCTCGCCGGTGAAGTTGTCTTCGCCGAGGTTGGGGATGGGGTCGAGCAGCTTGCCGTTGCGGACGTAGAGACTCTTGTAGAGATCGAGGATCTTCGTCGCGGCGGCGCGGTTCGCGGCGGGGATGATCAGCCCGTCCTGCGATTCGCCGTTTGCGTTGAAGCGGGCCTGGAACGAGTTGCCGAGGACGCGCTGGCCGAAGCCGTCGTCGGCGGAGTAGCGCTCGCTGTTCGGCACGCGCACGTCGTTGGGGAAGAACGCGAACACGGCGGGCTTCGACGGCGCGGGCGGCATGCGCTCGGCCACGAATGCCGCCAGACCGGTGAGCGACTCGAAGGCATTCACGGCGCCGCCGGTCACGCGCACGTAGAACGGGCCGCGCCACAGGTGCACGGCGAACTTGCTCACGTACGCCTCGTTCTCGATCGGCAGGAAGCGGCGCGCGGCTTCCTTGCGCATCGAGTACGCGCCGAACGCTTTTACGAAATCGGGGAAGCGGAAGATCTCGACGGTGGCGAAGCCTTTGCCGTCCAGTCCCGCGTACTTGCCCGCGGTGACGTCGATGACCTCGTAGCGGAGGAAGTGCTGTCCGTCGGCGCCGAGGTAGGTGCCCAGGCGGTCGGCGGGCACGACCAGCGGGTCTTCCTCGAGACGCCAGCCTTTCGCTTCCTCGTGCCGGGGGAGGAACTGCAGCGACGGCGAGTCGATGACCGTGAAGTCGGGCTCCGGCTCGGCGACTTGCGGCGGCGCGGCCGGCTTCGTGGCGGAGCCTCCGCACGCGACGAGGAAGAGCAGCGTCAGAGCGAGCGCAGAAAATCGACGGTCACGCGGACGCCCGCCGCCGTTGCCCCGCGCGCCTCGCGCGCGTTCTCGCTCTCCGCGTACGCGGTTCCCGCAATGTCCAGGTGTGCCCATGAGGGACAATCGACGAACTCCTTCAAAAAGACGGCTGCGGTGATCGCACCGCCCCAGCGGCCGCCCGAATTCTTCATGTCCGCCCATTCGCTGCGGATCAGATCCTTGTACTCGTCCCAGGCCGGAAGTCTCCACAAACGCTCACCGACGCGCTCACCGCACTCAATCAACTTCTGCGCCAGCTCGTCATCATTGGAAAAAAGGCCCGCCGCCTCGCCGCCGAGCGCCACCACGCAGGCGCCGGTCAGTGTCGCGTAGTCGATGATGTGATCGGGCTTGAGCTCAGACGCGTAATGGAGCGCATCCCCGAGAATCATCCGCCCCTCGGCATCCGTATTCACGATCTCCACGGTCTTGCCGCTCATCATGGTGATGATCTCGCCGGGCTTGTAGGCGCTGCCGCTGGGAAGGTTCTCGGTGGCGGCGAAGATGCCGGTCACTTTCACGGGCAGCTCGAGCCTGGCCACGGCTTCCATGATGCCGATGACGGCCGCGGCGCCGCACATGTCGAACTTCATCTCCTCCATCTTCTCGGCGGGCTTGATGGAGATGCCGCCGGAGTCGAAGGTGATGCCTTTGCCGACCAGCGCGACGTGCTTTCTGGCCTTGCGCGGCGCGTACTCCATGACCACGAAGCGCGGCTCTTCGTCGGAGCCGCGGTTGACGGCGATGAGGCCGCCCATCTTCATGCGCGCGATCTCGCGCTTGCCGTAGACGGTGCACTTCACGCCGGCGCGCTTGCAGACGTCTTCCGCGCGCGCGGCCAGCTCGGCGGGCGTGAGGATGTTCGCGGGCATGTTGCCGAGGTCGCGGACGGTTTCCACCGCCTGGGCCATGGCTTTCGCTTCAGCCGTCAGTTTTTTGACATCGGCCTCGGGCGCGATGAGCACCGCGTCGATGGCGATGCGCTTCTGTTCTTTCTTGACGGTGATGTAGGGGTCGTACTTGTAATCGCTCTGCGCCAGGGCGTCGGCGAGGGCGATCGCGGTGGCGTTGGCGTCCATGCGCGGGAGGGTGTAGGGAAAGAGGAGGGCGATCTTCGCGTCGCGATGCTTCTTCGCCGTGCGCCCCGCGGCGGTGACCGCGCCGCGTACGCCGCGATGGGTGATGGCGTCGCGCTTGCCCAGTCCGATGAGCGTGATCTTGCGCGGCTCGCCGGCCAGGACGGTGATCGATTCCTCCGATCTCCCTTCGAATCTCGAGTCTTTGATCGCCTTCTGCACGGCGGGGACGGCCACGTCATGCGCGCCCTCGGCGAGCAGGACGAAGAGGTGATCGATTTTCGAGAATTTGGCGTCGCGGACGATGTCGACTTGCATGCGCGCGGATCATAGCGCGCGAAAAGCAACATCCGCGTTACAGCGTGAAGGGCTCGTCGGAGTCGGTGTTGAGGCGGTGGGGCTCGCCATCCGGACGCCACATCAGCGTGAGCCATTGGAGGTACGCTTCCGTACCGAGCGGCTTCAGATTGCGTGCGCGTGCGAGAGCCTCCAGATCGGCGGCCGTGAGCGGCAGATCGCGCTCGAAATCCACGTCAGGACTCTTTGGAGAGGACATCGTAGATTCGCAACAAGCCGGCGCGGTCAAAGTAGTCCCGGACGACGTTTCGGTCCACGCCGGGAAGCGTGAGAAGGTACTCGATGTCGGGCACGTCGATCGAGACGCGCCGCGGCGCGTTTTTGATGGCCGAGCGATTCTGCAAACGCGATCACGCGATCGCGCGCCGACCCGTCGGCGACGAAATCGATGTCCTGCGTGGTGCGCGAACGTCCCCAGGCGTGAATCGCGAGGCCACCCGCTACCGCGTAACGAAGCCCTTCCGCCTTGGAGAATCGCGTAAGCGTCCGCAGCACCTCGTCGAACCGCGCGGACTCGGCGCACGATAAACTGGCCGGACTCATGCACGAAGTGGGGGTTTGATGCCGTACCGAGTTCTGGTGATCGACGACGAGACGGGGATCCGCGAGGCCATTCGCATGACCCTCGAGTACGAGGGCTACAAGATCGACGAGGCCCGCTCCGGCCAGGAGGGGCTCGACAAGGCCGCGAAAGTCCCCTACGACGCGATCCTGCTCGACATCAAGATGCCGATCCTCGACGGCATCGAGGTGCTCGAGAACCTGCGCGAGCAGAAGATCAACACGCCTGTGGTCATGGTCTCCGGCCACGGCGACATGCATACCGCCGTCGAGTGCACGAAGCGGGGCGCGTTCGACTTCCTCGAAAAGCCTCTCAACCGCGACAAGTTGCTGCTCACCGTCCGCAACGCGGTGCGGCAGCGGTCGCTCGAAGACGAGAACACCGAGCTCAAGGTCAAAGCGGAGAAGGAGTATCAGCTCGTCGGCGGCTCCTCGACGATGCTCGACCTCAAGACCGTCATCGACCGCGCCGCGCCCACGCGCGCGACCGTGCTGATCACCGGCGAGTCCGGCACCGGCAAGGAGCTCGTGGCGCGTGAGATCCATCGCAGTTCCTCCCGCGCCAACAAGCCGTTC
>DATLBM010000469.1:0-6534 GCA_035526885.1 Thermoanaerobaculia bacterium
TAGGTGTTCGTGCCGCGCAGGATCGAGTCATACTTCTCGACCGGCGCGGTTTCCATCATGTCCAGCGATTTGCCCTGCGGAACGCCTTCGACGATGTCCACCAGGACGACGTCGGCAAGCTCCTTGAGTGCGATTCCCTGCGCTACGGTGGCGCCGACATTGCCCGCGCCAACGACGGTGACTTTCGTTTTCATGGCCGCGGATCATAGTTGAAATGCTTTCTGACTTTGTAGCGACGGCCAACGCGATTGCGGCCACGACAAAAAAGAGCGAGAAGGAGCGCGTTCTCGCGGCTTACCTGCTCACGCTCGACGACGCTTCGCTCGAGCGCGCCGTGGTGTTCTTCTCCGGCTCGCCGTTCCCGCGCCGCGATGAGCGCGTGACCGGCGTCGGCGGCGCCGCTATCGGCGACGCGGTCGTCGAGGCGACCGGACGCACGCACGAGGAAGTCTGGGAACCGTGGCCCAGGTACGCGGACCCCGGCGACACGATCGCGGAGTCCTTTCCGAACGACCCCGCGCGCGACATCACGCTGGTGGAGCTCGGGGAGTACTTCGAGCGCGTTGCCGCGACGCAGGGCGCCGGCGCGAAGAAAGAGATCCTGGCAGAGCTGCTGCGCAAGGTGGACGCACAGGGCGCGCGGTTCGTCGTGAAGATTCTCACGCGCGAGCTGCGCATCGGGCTCGTGGAAGGACTGGTCGAGTCGTCGATCGCGAAAGCGTTCGGCCGAAAACTCGATGCCGTGCGCCAGGCGAACATGTTCACGGGCGACATCGGCGCAACGGCGCTGCTGGCGAAGTCGGACGCGCTGGAGACGGCGAAAATGTCGCTGTTCCAGCCGTTCGCGTTCATGCTCGCGCAACCGGAGGAGGATCCCGCGGCCATCTTCGAAGCGCTGGGCGAAGGCGCGTTCGCGGACGACAAATACGACGGCATCCGCGCGCAGATCCACACCGACGGAACGTCGGAGGTGCGGATCTACTCGCGCACGCTGGACAACGTGACGCATCGCTTTCCGGAGATCGAAGAAGCGGCGCGCTCGCTCGGACGCAGCGTGATTCTCGACGGCGAGATCGTCGCGTTCTCCGATCGCATTCTCCCGTTCGCGATCATCCAGAAACGCCTCGGGCGCAGACAGGTCACCGCGAAACTCCTCGCCGACGCGCCGGTCGTGTTCTTCGCCTTCGACCTGCTGTATCTCGACGGGGAGCCGTTGTTCGAGACGCCGCTGGCGGATCGCTTGTCGAGGCTCGCCGAGGTGCTCAAAGACGGCGCGATCCGCCCGTCCGATCAAACTCCCATCCGCGACGCCGAGCACGTCGATCAACTCTTCGACGCCGCACGCGCGCGCGCGAACGAAGGCCTGGTCGTCAAGGATCCGCGCTCGATCTACACGCCGGGACGGCGCGGCAAGTCGTGGCTGAAGTACAAGAAGGCGCTGGCCACGCTGGATTGTGTCGTCACGTACGCGCAGTGGGGCAACGGAAAGCGCCGGCACGTGCTGTCCGATCTCACATTCGCCGTGCTCAAAGACCGAGAGCTGGTCAACATCGGCAAGGCCTACTCCGGACTCACCGACGCCGAGATCGCCACGATGACCGAGCACTTCAAGAAGACCACGCTCGAGCTGCACGGTCCCGTGCACCAAGTCGAGCCGACCATCGTCCTGGAGATCGCCTTCGATCGCATCCAGGAATCGAAGCGCCACAAATCGGGCTACGCGCTGCGCTTCCCGCGCATCGTGCGCATCCGCGACGACAAGACGCCGGAGCAGATCTCAACCATTGACGAAGTTCGCCGTATCTATGAAGGACAGATGCGCCGCGAAGGCGGCGCCGAGTGATGAGAGATGACAGATGAGAGATGAGAGATGAGCGATGAGAGATGAACAAAAACCGGTTGGCGGCATGCTCATCGTTCATCGCTCATCGGTCATCGCTCGTTGAAACGGAGAACCCCTCATGCCTCTTTACCGAAGTCGCAAGTATTCGCTGATCGCCGGTGTGTGCGGCGGCCTCGCCGAATGGCTGGGATGGGATCCCATGGCCGTGCGCATCCTCTACGTGCTGGTGTCGATTCTGTCCGTGGCGTTTCCGGGGATGATCGTCTACGTCATCCTCTGGCTGGTCATGCCGAAGTCGCCGCTGTGAGGCGCGAGCAGCGGCTGCGGATGTACGCCGCGACGTCGGCCGGATCGACGGGCTTGGTGAAGATCGCCTTCACGACGTGACGATCGGCGGGATCGCTGAACAGCACGCGGTCCGGAAAGCCGGTCACCGCCACCACCGGCAGTCGCGGCGCCGTGCGCGCGATGTGCGTGAGCACCGACGAGCCGTGGATGTTCGGCAGCAGCAGGTCCAGGATCACCAGGCAGTAGGTGTCGTGCCCGATGTTGATGGCCTGCACCGCTTCGCGCCCGTCCGCGGCTTCGTCGACCTTCAGGTCCGCGCGCTCGAGCGCGACACGCATCGCGTAACGCAGTGCCTCATCGTCTTCCACCAGCAGCACCCGTTGCCCGTTGGCCATCAGGCCGCGAGGATACCCGATTTGCTATGCTCGCCCGCCGATGTCGTTCCTCAGCGGACCGCCCAAAACGCTCGAGCTGCCGGACGGCTTCCGCTTCACGCACGGACAGACCATCGCACCGTTCTCGATCGTCTACGAGACCTTCGGAACGCTGAACGCCGATCGCTCGAACGCCATCCTGGTCTGCCACGCGCTCTCCGCCAGCGCGCACGCGGCGGGACGCTACACCGACGATCCGGCGGAGAAACCCGGCTGGTGGGACGGCCTCGTGGGACACGGCAAAGCGATCGACCTCGATCACTACTTCGTCGTGTGCGTGAATCTGCCTGGCTCGCCGTTCGGCACCACCGCGCCGAAGTCGATCGATCCCGAGACCGGCAAACCGTACGGCTCGCGCTATCCGTGGCCGACCATCGAGGACATGGTCGAGTCGCAGAAACTCGTGCTCGATCACCTCGGCATCGCGCATCTGCGCGCCATCGCCGGCGGCTCGCTCGGCGGCATGCAGGTGTTGATGTGGGCGGCGATGTATCCCGACTTCGCGGACGCCATCCTCTGTATGGCCAGCGGATCCGCGGTCCCGGTGACCGGGGTGGCGTGGCACATCCTCGGCCGCAAGATCATCGAGACGGACCAGAACTACCTCGGCGGCGACTACTACGAGCACGAGGACCCGCTGCGCGGCCTGCAGGTGGCGCGCATGCTCGGGCACATGACCTATCTCTCCACGCATTCGCTGCAGCGGAAGTTCGGACGCCGCCGCCGCGGCAACACGCGGCAGTTCGAGATCGACTCGTACTTTGAATATCAGGGGAAGAAGTTCGCGGCGCTGTACGACGCGAACTCTTACGTGCGCGTGCAGGCGGCGATGGACGAGATGGATCTCGAGGAGCAGTTCGGCGACCTGCAGTCCGCCTTTGCGCGATGGCGCGGCAAGACGCTGCTGGTTTCATTCGACACGGATTGGCTGTTTCCGCCTTCGGAATCCGAGCGCGTCGCCGCGGCCATGCGCTCGCTGGGCACGCCCGTGGAGCACGAGCTGATCGAGTCCGCGAACGGACACGACACGTTTCTCATCGATTTCAATCTGATCGAGGGGCTGGTGCGCGATTTTCTCTATTCGATCACGGCCGTGTCATCCTGAAGCCGCCGGAGCGAAGCGGAGGACAATCGCTTCTCCTGCTCCGTGGCGCGCTGGAAGGTTTTTCGACTCCGCTGACGCTTCGCTCAGGATGGCACGCACCGCGCTCCGCGCGTGTCATCCCGAGCCGCCGCAGCGAAGCGGAGGACGGTCGAGGGACCTTCCAGCGCGCCACGGGGAAGATCCTTCGACTCCGCTGCGCTCCGCTCAGGATGACACACCTCGGCTCGTGTCCGTCCTGAGCCGCCGCAACTACTTCGTTCCAGCAGGGTACGCATCAGCGAAAGCGCTCATCCGGCTCGCTGAGAAACTCCACGTCGTCCAGCGGAGCGATGCCTGAGCCTCCGTCGATGAGGCGGAAACCCACCGCGATCGTGCCGTCTTCGATGCGCTCGGCCTGGATGACGATGACCGGCGTCGGCTCGCCGATGCCGTCTTCGCGCACGATCGCGCAGGCGGGGACGCCGAGGTCGATCGGCTCGCCGCCGACGGCGAAGACGGCGCGGCCTTCGTCCACGTCGGCGTCCGTGGCGGTGCGGCCCGCGACGTGCGGCGTCGCGCGCCAGCGTTTCATCTCGATGGGAAGCTCGCTCATCGCAGCTCGCTGTTCTCGAACTCTTGCAGGCGGTGCTCCAGGCGCATCTGCACGCGCGCTTTCGGATTGGCGTCGAGGAATGTCCTGCACGACTCGCTGCCTTCATCGCGGCACTCCGCCGCGCGCGCGGCGTAATCGCGATCGGTCCAGAGACTCCTGCCCTCGATGAATGAGAACTCGATCGAGTTGCGCGCGAAGCGCTCGAGCTCTTCGTACGTCGCGCCGTGCTCCTCGACCGCGCGCTGCCACTCGGTGGTCATGTCCGCGCGCGACACGCCCGGGTCATCCGTCGCCAGCATCACCGGCACGCCGCTGCGCATGTAGAGACGCAGAGGATGTTGTTTGCCGCGAACGCCGAGGATCACGTCGTTGCTGGTGAGGCAGATCTCGACGGCGGTGGGACGCGCGGCCATGGTGCGCAGCAGGTCGACGGCGTCGCGCTCGTACGCGATGTCCACGCCGTGGCCGATCCGCTCGGCGCCGGCGATGAGCACGGAGTCGCGAATGTGGTTCTGCATCCCTTCCGGCGGAACGAGTCCGCTCGCGAGCTCGCCCGCGTGCAGCGACACGCGCACGTTCGGGTAGAGCGGGCGCAGAAACGCGATCATCCGCATCAGCTCATCGAAACCGGTCATCGACGCATACGAATCCTCGGGCTGCACCGCGTTGACGCCGACCACTCGCGAGTCGACGCTGGCCAGCTCGAAGCCGATGAGCAGCTCGGCGAAGACCTGCTCGCGCGGAAACGCGCGATGCGTCTCGAAGAGATAGCGCACGGTGGAATCGCAGCCGGGGAGCGGCGTGGCGCTGTTGCAGCCGAGGGACTGGCGGAGCGTGGTCTCGACGCCGTCGATCGTTTTGCGCGAGAACGCCACGACGTCGGACGCGCCGTTGGCGAGAAGGAACGTGCGCATGTCGGCGAACGACGTTCCCTGCGGAACCTTCCTGCCGAGATTGCGGGCGGCGCCGAGGTCCTGTCCGAAGAGCGATTCGATGTAGTCGACGTTCTCGCGCGCGAAGCGCGACACCACTTCCGCGAGCATGTCCCCGGCGTGATTGCGCGACACGGCGCCGAAGCGGCCGAAGGTCGCGAAGAAGTGATCGTGTCCCGACGCATTGATCGGGTGGAACTGGCGCATGGACATCGAGTCCAGCATCTTCGAGTACAGGCCGGAATCGGTCAGCGCCTGCGCGGCCGGGACGTGATTCCCTTCGGCGTCACACGTTTCGTACGCAAGCGCATCGGTGTCGATACAGAGGTTGTCCTTCGCGGCCCAGGCGGCGAACGACTCCGCGTACGTGGCGCCGGAGAGATGCTGGTGCAGATCGCCACCCTTCGGCATCTGCTCGAGGAAGCGCCGCAGCAGGAGCGGATCGTTGCGCAGCGTTTCCAGCCGCTCGGCGGTGGAGGCCTCGTCGGCGAACACACCGCAGGCGATGAAGAGGATCACGCACAGTCTTCGGACCATGCGCGTCAGTTTACTGCGAGGCTCACGGTGAAGCGCGCGGCGCGCGGTTGTCCGCGCAGCTCGGCGGGCGTGAACCGCCACCGGCGTACGGCGTCGAGCGCGGCAGCGTCGACCGGTTCGCCGAGGCCGCGCAGCACGCGCGCTGCGCAGACGCGGCCTTCATCGGTGAGCACGGTCTCGATGATGATCACGCCACGCGTTTTGTCGCGGGGCCATTGCGGCTCCACACGCTCGATGAGAATGGGCGGTGTGACGTCGTGTCCGACGCCGAGGGGCTGGATGTCGCCGCAGGAGTCGATCCACCAGCGGTCGGGCGCGTACGCGTTCTCCGCGCGGCACGCCGCGATGGCAAGGACGAGGAGAAACGCCGCCGCTATTCGTTGGCCGCGGCGGGCGCTGGTACCGGCGCGCGGTAATCGCATTCCGGGTTGTTGCAAAGCTCGATGTGGCCCTCGCGCTTGGTCTCTTTCTCCATCAGATACGGCGCGTGGCACTTCGGGCAGGCGCGCGCCACGGGACGGTTGTTCATCGCGAACTCGCACTTCGGATAGCGGGAGCAGGAGTAGAAGACGCCACGCCGTGAGCGCCGCTCGACCAGGTCGCCTTCGCCGCAGGTAGGACACTTCACGCCGGTCGGCTTCGCGGGGGTGCCTTTGCCGCCGCCGATCTTGCGGATGGTCTTGCAGTCGGGGTAACCGGAGCAGCTGTAGAACGGGCCGTAGCGGCCGCTCTTCAAGACCATCTCTTTGCCGCAGTTTTCGCAGGGCGGCTGTGGCTCGTTGGGGATGTTGGCCTTGAGGAGG
>DATLBM010000470.1:0-2059 GCA_035526885.1 Thermoanaerobaculia bacterium
CGCAAGGTGTTCCACTCGCGCATGACCATGCCCGCGGCCGCCGGTCCGATGAAGCTCGCCTTCGCGAAATGGCTGCCCGGCGAACACGGTCCGACGGGCCCGATCGTCGATCTCGTGAACGTGCGCGTGACCGCGAACGGACAGTCCGTCGCCTGGGCGCGCGATCCGCGCGACATGTATCTCTTCAACGTGAACGTGCCCAGCGGCGCGAAGGAGCTCGTCGTCGAGGCGTCGTATCTCGCGCCGATCGCCAGCGGACAATTCACGGCGGGCGAGACCGCCACGGCGAACCTGGCCGTCATCAGCTGGAACACGCTACTGCTCTTTCCTCCGGGCCGCGACGCGAACGACGTCATGGTCGAAGCGACAATGAAGATGCCCGAGGGATGGACGGCCGCGAGTGCGCTGAAACAGACCGAGCCCGGCAAGTTCGAGCGCGCGTCGCTCATGACGTACATCGACTCGCCGGTGCTGATCGGCCGCTACATGAAGCGCGTGGCCATTCCGTCCGGCAACGCGCCGCAGCATTACGTCGACCTCGTCGCCGACAGCAGCGCGGCGCTGGAGACGTGGCCCACGTTCGCGAACGACTACTCGCGTCTCGTGGCCGAAGCCGGTGCGGCGTTCGGCGCGTATCACTTCAGAAAATACGACTGGCTGCTGACGCTCAGCGATCACGTCGCACACTTCGGACTGGAGCATCACCAGTCCAGCGACAACCGCATGGAGGAGAAGGCGGTCACGGACAAGGATCTGCAGCCGGCCGTCGGCGGCTTGCTGTCGCACGAGTACGTGCACTCGTGGAACGGCAAGTACCGCCGTCCCGCGGGCATGCTCAGCCCCGACTACCAGACCCCGATGGAAGGCAATCTTCTCTGGGTCTACGAAGGGCTCACGCAGTACATGGGCGGCGTGCTCGCGGCGCGCGCGGGACTGTGGACGCCGGAGCGCTATCGCGAGAACCTGGCCACCGTCGCCGCGGGCTTCGACGTGGAGCCGGGACGCACGTGGCGTCCGTTGTCCGACACGGCGGTCGCGGCGCAGGTGCTCTTCGGAGCCGCCGATGCGTGGCGCAGCCTTCGCCGCGGCACGGACTTTTACGACGAGTCCGTGCTGCTCTGGCTGGAAGTGGACTCGATCATTCGCGAGAAGACGAACGGCAAGGCGTCGCTGGACGACTTCACGCGCCGCTTCCACGGCGGCGAGACGGGCGTGCCGGCGGTCAAGCCGTACACGTTCGACGATCTGGTGAACACGCTCAACGCCGTCGCTCCGTACGACTGGCGCAAGCATCTCAACGACCGCCTCTCGTCATTGAGCCCGAACGCGCCGATCGGCGGCATCACCGCCGGCGGCTGGAAGCTGGTCTACAACGACACGCCGAACGAGGTCGTGACCACGAACGAGAAACGCCGCGAGATCATCGACCTCGTCTCCTCCCTCGGCATCATCATCAAGGAAGAGGAAGGCGTCGTGCAGGACGTGAACCTCGGACTCCCCGCCGCCAACGCGGGCATCGGCCCGGGCATGAAGATCGTGGCCGTGAACGGCCGCCGCTTCACCCCCGACCTGCTGCGCACCGCCATCCGCGAAAAAGGCCCGCTCGAGCTGCTCGTCGAGAACGGCGAGTTCTATCGCACGCACTCGGTGAGCTACCGCGAGGGCCTGCGCTATCCGCACCTGGTGCGGGTGGAGGGGAAAGAGGATCAGATCGCGAAGGTGATCGCGCCGCGGGCGAAGTGAATGGTGTCCTCCTGAGCGAAGCGCAGCGGAGTCGAAGGACCTTCCAACGCGCAACGCAGCGGCATCCGGGGTGTCATCCTGAGCGAAGCGCAGCGCAGTCGAAGGACCTTCCAACGCGCAACGCAGCGGGGAAGGTCCTTCGACCGTCCTCCGCTTCGCTCCGGCGGCTCAGGATGACACTGGGGGTGTAATCCGGGGTGTCATCCTGAGCGAAGCGCAGCGCAGTCGAAGGACCTTCCCATGCCCTACGCAGCGGGGAAGGTCCTTCGACCGTCCTCCGCGTCGCTGCGGCGGCTCAGGATGACACGGCGGATGC
>DATLBM010000471.1:0-2104 GCA_035526885.1 Thermoanaerobaculia bacterium
GCACCGCGCATCGTGCGTACGCCGTCTTGTTTTTCGCCGCGCTGGCGTTCTTCGCCTTCACGACGGTCCGTCTGATGTCGCGCACATTCGACGAGCCCGATCTGGACGCCATCGTGAGCTACGTGGAAACGGGATTCGTCCCCGGCCGCGCCGGCAATCCGAACGATCTGCCCGACAACACGCCGCCCGCCGCGCTCGCACCCGCCGGCGGAACAGTCGACCTCGTGAAATGGGAACCGTTGCGGCGCGACCTGTGGGTGACCACGCCGCGACCGTGCAACCTCCTGCTGCGCACGTATCGCTTCCGCGGCTGGACGGCGCGCGTCGACGGACGGCATGTGGAGATGGGCATGGATCGCTACGGCGCACAGCTCCTGCCCGTGACGCCGGGACGTCACCACGTGATCGTGACGTTCGAGAATCCGCGCACGCGCAAAGTGTTGGCGATCGTTTCCGCGGCGGCCCTCCTCGCGGCGCTGATCGTTGCGCTTCATCGGCGACAATCTTCCGCATGAACGAGCTGCGCGACTTTCACTCCCGCCTTCTGCTCTCCATTCACGGCATCGCCGAGGAGGATCTGCGCAGGCCGGAACGCGAAGGCAAGTGGTCCATCGCAGACGTCATCTCCCACCTCGGCGATCTCGAACTGATCTACGCCGTGCGCATCCGCTCCATGCTGGCCGGCACGCCCGGCACGCTGCAGGTGCTGCCGCAGGACGCGTGGGTGGAGCGCGTGCATCGCCGCGAGCCGCTGCCGGAACTGCTCGAGCAGTTCTGGTTTCACCGGCGCATGAACCTCGATCTGCTCGCGCGCTTGTCGGAGGAGGAGCTGTCGCGCGGCGGCATGCATCCCGACTACGGCGCGCTCACGATCCGCGACGCGTTCGAGCGCATCCGCAACCACGACGCGAAACACCTCCGCCAGATCGAGCGCATCCAGTCGACGCTTGGTTTGCGCTCGAGCGAAGACATGCATCTCACGGGCATCGTCCCCGGCACCAACCTCGGCGAAAAACAGATCGCCGAGGGCATCCGCGTGCGCACGCTCTGGGCGGACGGCGTGAAGCGCGCGCTGGAAGTGGAGATCGACGCCGGCGCGGCGTGGCCGGAGCTCGATCACCACGTGCCCGGACCGGAAGAGGTCTACGTACTTTCCGGAGAGCTCGGCGACGGGAAGAACGTCTTCCCCGCGGGCACGTTCGTGCATCATCCGGCCGGAACGTCGCACGTGCCGCAGAGCGCGGGCGGCTGCAAGTTGTTTGTGTTCTATCCCGAGGGGTGAAACGTTGCCGGTTGCCGGTTGCTGGTTGCCGGCGCATCAGCGCGAATGCGACAGCTCTCGCGAACACGCACCCTGAACCGGCACCGGCAACCGGCAACCGGCAACCGATGTATAACGATGACCGTGCTCACCGACCGCGTCCGGCGGCTCTATCGGCGCATCGTTCCGCTGCCGATGCGGCATCGTCTCCGCGTGGCGGCGCGCGAGGCGCCGATGCGCGTGCGCGATCTGCCCGCCGATCTGCGCGAGCGGTGGCGCGGCAGCGTCATGCCGCTGCCGCCGGCATCGCTGCGGGGCGCGGTGGGGATCGACAGCTCGCGCGCGCATTTCGACGCCATCGGGCGGCGCGTGTCGTCGGACGTGCTCTCGGTCTTCGACACGCTGGGATTGAACGTGGCGGACTATCCGCGCTGGCTCGACTTCGGCTGCGGCGCGGGGCGGGCGGCGCGGCACATCGCGGCGCGGCCCGACATCAAGAGGCTCACCGGCGTCGACGTCGACACGAAAGCGATCCGCTGGGCGGCGCGGCGCCTGCGCGACGAGTACGTCGTCATCGCGCCGAAGCCGCCGACGAAGTTCGCGGACGCCTCGTTCGACGTCGCGTACGCGATCTCCGTCTTCACGCATTTCGATGAGGAGGCGCAGTTCACGTGGCTGGCGGAGCTGCATCGCCTCATCCGTCCGGGCGGCCTGTTCATCGTGACGACGCATGGCGCGCATCTCACGGTCAACCGCCCGGACATGACCCAGGCGCAACTCGATGAGCTGAGCGCGCGCGGCTTCGCCTTTCAACGCGGCTTCGGCGCGTTCAACGACGACAGC
>DATLBM010000472.1:0-2255 GCA_035526885.1 Thermoanaerobaculia bacterium
CCGCTTTGGGCGGTGTGGTGAGCGGGGTGGTCTTGCCGGTCGCGGCGTCGATGATGGTCACGCCTTGCGTGACGCGTCCGCCGCCGTTGCTGGCGACGGCGATCTTCGTTCCGTCCGGCGACCAGCGCGGATGCAGTGTGCCCACCTCGGTGCGAGCGATCTCGCGCGCGCCGGAGCCGTCGGAGTTTGCGACCATGATCGACGTCTGCGGCACGCGCGCGTCCGGAATCGTGCGCGTGAAGGCGAGGCGTGTGCCGTCGCGCGAGATGTCGGCGGTGCCGACGTCGTCGATCAGCCGCCGCGGCTCGCCGCCCACCACCGGCACGCGCCACAGCGACCCGCGCACGGCGCCGGGCGTGTCCGCGTGCACGTAGAAGATCGCCGAGTTGTCCGGCGCGAAGCGCGGGAAATCGTCGATGCCTTTGGTCAACGCCACTTCGCTGCCGCCGGCAACCTGCTTGAGCCAGATGCGCTGCACGCCGTCGCGATTGGAGGAGAAGGCCAGGAGCTTTCCGTCCGGCGAGACCGCGGGCGAGTAGTCGTGGCCGGAGTAGGTCAGGTAACGCTCGGAAGTGATGATGCGCGGCTCCGGTCTGCGCACCCACGCGGTGATCAGCGAGCCCGCGATCAGCGCGAGCAGCGCCGCGGCTGCGACCGGCCAGCGCCGGCGCATGCGGGTGGCCAGGGACGCTTTCTCGCGGATCGGCGTGGCCGTGCCGGCCTCGCTGAAGTGATCGCGCAGATACTGCAGGTCGCGCGCGAGATCGCGCGTGGAGACGTAGCGGTCTTCCGGATCCTTGGAGAGGCAGCGGTCGACGATCCAGCGCAGCGGCGCGGGCACGTGCGTCGCGACGACGGACAGCGGCGACGGCTCGTCGCGCACGACCATGAACAGCGTCTCGACGCCGCTCGCGCCGTCGAACGCGCGCGTGCCGGTCAGCAATTCATAGAGGATGGAGCCGAAGGAGAACTGGTCGCTGCGATAGTCGATCTCCGCGGCGCGGGCCTGCTCGGGCGACATGTACGAGTACGTGCCGATGAGCATCCCCGGCTCGCTCACGCCGGCGTCCGCGGTCTCGAGCGAGCGCGCCAGGCCGAAGTCGAGGATCTTCACCACGCCGTCGCTGGTGACCATCACGTTCTCGGGCTTGAGGTCGCGATGCACGAGGCCGCGCTTGTGCGCGGCAGCGAGGCCGTCGGCGATCTGCGTGGCGATCTGCAGTGCCTTGCGCACGGGCATGGCGCCGCCGCGCATCACTTCGCGCAGCGTCATGCCGTCGACGTACTCCATGGCCATGAACGCTCGCTGCGAGTCGTCGCGGCCGATCTCGTAGATGGTGACGATGTGCGGATGATTCAGCGACGACGCGCTGCGCGCCTCGTTGCGCAGACGCGCGAGATGCTCGACGTCGGCGGCCAGATGCGCGGGCAGCAGCTTGATGGCGATGTTGCGCCCGAGCGAGTCGTCATGCGCGAGAAATACCTCACCCATCCCACCCGCGCCGAGTTGCCGGAGCACCCGGTACGGGCCAATGCAGTCTGCTGCCACTGCTGCTGCGACGGCCATTGGTGATTCCTCTCTGCTGAATGCTTGAAGAGAGGGTACGTCGCCGTTCGCGCGGTGTTCGTCACAACGCGCGGGAGTTGTTGTGAACGGCCCGTGTCAGCCTTTCACGCACACCACCTGCCGCAGCGTATGCACCACATCGACGAGGTCGCTCTGCGCGTTCATCACCGCCTCGATGGGCTTGTATGCCGCGGGCGTTTCGTCGATCACGTCCTTGTCCTTGCGGCACTCGACACCTTCAGTTGCCTTCACATGATCCGCAACCGTGAAGCGCTTCTTCGCCTCCGTGCGCGACATCGATCGTCCCGCTCCGTGGCTGCAACTGTTGAAGCTCTCGGGATTGCCGCGGCCACGCACGATGAACGACTTCGCGCCCATGCTGCCCGGGATGATGCCGAGGTCCCCCTCCGCGGCGCGCACGGCACCTTTGCGAGTCACGAACACTTCCTCACCGTAATGCTTCTCGATGGCCACGTAGTTGTGATGGCAGTTCACGACCTCCGACTGCGCATCGAACGGCGGCAAAAGGTCCTTCACCGCACCGATAACCGACTCCATCATCAGCCGCCGGTTGGCCATCGCGTAGTCCTGCGCCCAGTGCACGGCCTCGACGTAGTCATCGAAGTGCTTCGTGCCCTTTTTCAAGTACGCGAGATTCTGGTCGGGCAGATCGACGTGCGCCCTGCGC
>DATLBM010000473.1:0-7705 GCA_035526885.1 Thermoanaerobaculia bacterium
TCGAGCGTCGTCCGCTCCATCACGGCCATGAGCTGCTGCAGCGTGGCCGATTCGGCACGCAGCAGGTCGGTCTCGCTGACCGCCGTCAGTTCGTTGGCGCTCACGCGTCGGCGGTGTCTGCAAACGTGGCACCGCCGTCGAACGGCAGGATCGCCAGCTTCACCGCCAGCGCCACGTTCGCGAAGAGGTCCGCCGTCTCGCGCGGGACGGAGGTCTTCGTGAACATGATCGTGGCGAAGAGGTTCCCCGACGGGAGCATCCCGCCGAATCCAAGCACCGAACGGATGCCGAACGGGACGACGAAGTCGTCCTGCGCGGGGATGTACGGACTCCCCTTCGCCTCCGGGACGTGGAAGACGTTGTAGCTCTTCTGGGCCAGATCGACGATCACGTCCGGCTCCGGCCGGAGCAGCGCCGAGATGTCGACGCCGAGCTGGGCGATCAGCTGCGCGATCATCGGCGCGTTCTGGACGATCTTCTCGCTCGGCAGCGGAATGGCCGCGTGGCCGCGCGAGCGGTGCCGGTCGTTCCAATCCGGCTCCTGGCCGCGGGTGGCCAGCAGGGTCAGGCAGCGCATCGACGGCTCGGGCTGGTGATCGCCGAGCAGCCGGTCCGCAAACGTCCGCTGCTCCGGCTCGAGCGCGCCGTAGGGATGCGTCTTGAACAACCGGATCAGTGCAACGGCGCGATGGCCTGTCGCGGCGTCGATGAGCGTGTCATAAAGCCGGCTGACGACCCGCGCCGCCGCGTCCTCCATCGACGCCGCGCCGGCCGACGACACCCGCAGCTCCGAGCTGCACCGCACCACGTCGGCGAGACTGAAGGTCGCGAGATCGGCCATGGCGAGGATGATACGCCGCGCGCGGCGGTTCCGCCGAAGCAACGAGATCGAGGCATTTCAGCGCGACACGGTTGTTGCAATCGGAGGAATGACACGCCCACTCGAGTTTTCCCTGCTGGAAGCCGCGCCGGGCGCGTACCTCGTGCTCGACCCGAAGTTGAACATCGTCGCCGTCACCGGCCCCTACCTCCAGGCCACACTCACGGTTCGCGACGAGATCCTCGGTCGCGCGCTGTTCGATGTCTTCCCCGACAACCCGAATGACCCCGAAGCCACCGGTTCGCGGAATCTGCGCGCCTCGCTCGAAACGGTCCTGCGAACGCACGCACCACACGCGATGGCCCTGCAGAAATACGACATCCGGCGCCCCGGCTCTGGTGCATTCGAGGAGCGCTACTGGAAGCCGCTCAACACGCCGGTGCTCATCGATGGGCAGGTTGCGTACATCATCCATTCGGTGGAGGACGTGACCGATGTCGTCCGCCTCGAGCATCTGAAAGGCGTGAACGAGCAAGCGGCCGGCGAACTGCGTTCGATGCGCGCCGCCGACCGCGCAAAGGACGAATTCATCGCCATCATCTCGCACGAGTTGCGCACGCCCATGACGTCCATCCTCGGCTGGACGCGCATGCTTTCGCTCGGAGGTCTCGATGAGCAGACGCAGCGCGAGGCTCTCGCGGCGCTCGAGCGCAGCACCCTCGCGCAGGCAAAGCTGATCGAGGATCTGCTCGACGAGTCGCGCATCGCGTCGGGCAAGCTCCGGCTGGAGTTGCGTGCGCTCGATCTGCGAACGGTGCTCGTGAACGCCGTGTCGCTGGCCCGCCCGGTGGCCGAAGCCAAGCAGATCGCGCTCGCGGTCGACAGCGGCGACGACCGCTACGACGTCTTCGCGGATCCGGCGCGGCTGCAGCAGGCCATCGGAAACCTCCTGGCCAACGCCATCAAGTTCATGCACGAAGGAGGGGCCGTCCAGGTCCGCCTGCGACGTGACGGCACCACCGGCAGGATCGAGGTGATCGATTCAGGCCGCGGAATCGATCCGGCACTGCTGCCTCATATTTTCGAGCGTTTCCGTCAGGGCGATGACGGCCAGCGCCAGAGCGGTCTCGGCCTCGGGCTGTCCATCACCCGCCACATCGTCGAGATGCACGGCGGCTCGGTCACCGCATTCAGCGCGGGAGAAGGGCAGGGAGCGACCTTCGCGGTGGATCTGCCGCTTCACGTCGCAAGCGTCACGGACGAAACCACGCTGCGCGATTTCGAATCGCGGTCGGTCGGCCTGCCGGAGCTCGCGGGCGTGCGCGTGCTGGTGGTCGAAGATGACATCGACAATCGCAAGGTGCTCGCCACCGCCTTGCGGCATTGCGGCGCCGAGGTCGAATGCACGGCCACCGCAGCCGATGCCTTCGCCGTCCTCGGAACATGGGAGCCGGACGTGCTGATCTGCGACATCGCGCTGCCGGATCTCGACGGGTGCTCGTTCCTCGAAGAGTTGCGCTCACGCGACGTCCGGGCTCGGGCCGTCCCCGCGCTCGCACTGACGGTTCTCGGACGTCCAGGCGAACAGGCGCGCATCACGGCTGCGGGTTTCGACGTGTTCCGCCAGAAGCCGATCGACCCTGTCGATCTCGCGCACGAAGTGGGCCGTCTTGCGCGCGTGGACAAAGCGGCCGCCGGCATTGCTGACGCATGACTCGCAGGAACACTTCGCCTTACGCCGAAAGACGTTGGTGCATCACGGCCGTACGCACAGGCGCTGCACCGACTCGGCGAGCTCCGCAGGGTCGACCGGCTTCTTGAGATATCCGTCGAAGCCGGCGTTGAGGGCCAGCAGACGGTCCTCCGGCCGGCCGAATGCCGTCAGCGCGAGAACAGGCGTCGTACGCCGCGCATCCGGCTGGCCACGCACCTCACGCAGGAACACGTACCCGTCCTCCTCCGGCATCGCGATATCGCAGACGACGACGTGCGGGTCGAACTCGTGAAACAACTGCACCGCTTCGCGGACCGACGCAGCCGTTTGGACGGCCGCACCCGTGCGCCGGAGGATTGCCGCGACGACGTCGCGCGTGTACATCTGATCGTCGACGACCAGCACCGAGACGCCGGTGAGCGCCGGCAACGACGACGAGGCCGGAGGCAGAACGGCGCGCTCCGCGGCGGGGCTCCCAACGATCGCCGGAGCCGCTTCCATCACTGGGAACTCCAGCGTGAAGGTCGCGCCGCGACCTTTCCCCTCGCTGGCGGCGCGAATCCGGGCTCCGTGCATTTCCACGAGTGAGCGTACGATCGCGAGCCCAAGTCCGATGCCACCGTGCGGCCGCGTTGTCGAGCTGTCGGCCTGGCGAAACGGCTCGAAGACGTAGGGCAGGAACGCGCGATCGATGCCTTCACCGGTGTCCGTGACGATCAGCCGCACGACTGATCCCTCGTGAGACAGGCGAAGAGTGACCGAACCGCCGCGCGGCGTGAACTTGATGGCGTTCGCGAGCAGATTCCAGATGATCTGCTGGAGTCGTCCCTCGTCGCCGGAGACCGGCGGCAGCATCGGGGGGACGCTCGTCAGGATCTCGATGCCCTTGGCGACGGCCGCCGGATGGACCGTCGTGATCGCCGCCTGCGTGACTGTGCGCAGGTCGGCCGGACGCGGATCGAAGGTCAGCTTTCCCGACATGATGCGCGAAACGTCGAGGACGTCTTCGATGAGCTGGGCCTGGGCGCTGGCGCTCTGTTCGATCGCGTCGATCGCGACCCGCGCCTCCGAGTCGCTGAGCCCGAGCTTGAGCATCCGCGACCAGCCCAGGACCGCCGTCATCGGCGTGCGCAGCTCGTGGGAGAGCGTCGCGAGGAACTCGTCCTTCGCCCGGTTCGCGGCCTGGGCCGCGCTGTACAGACGTGCGTTCTCGATGGCGATCGACGCCCGATACGCGAGCTCCTCCGCCTGGTTGAGATCCGATTGCGCGAAGCGGCGGTCGGACGCGACGAAAGTGATGGTGCCGACCACCTCCCCGCGCGAGCGCAGCGGAACGATCATGTACGACATGATCCCGAGCTCGCGAATCGTCCGGAGATGCTCTTCGTTTCGCGCGGCCTTCACCAACACCTCATCGGAAACGAACGGCACGAGCTCGGACGTCCCGGTACGCATGACGCGGTAGATGGCGTCCGTCTCCGGGTCGGGTGGAAACTTTCGAGAGAGCTCCTCCGCGAGCGCGATCTTCGCCGGGTCCGCATGAGCGACCGCAAGACGGCTCCGAGACTTTTCGGCCGTATCGGCCACCATATCCACCGCGCACCAGTCGGCGATGCGCGGCACTGCGAGAAAGGTCACGTTTCGAAGCGTCTCGCGGTAATCGAGCGACGAGGCAAAGACCTCGTTGGCGCGAGCGAGAAACGCCAGCCCTTCCCGCGCTGCATGCTGCTCGTGGATGTCCATCGCCGTGCCGATCCACTCCTCGATCCGGCCGTCTTCGCCGCCGACCGGCACGGTCTTGTCGGCAAACCAGCGATACGAGCCGTCCGCCTGCCGCAGAAGATACTCGTCCTCGTATACCCGCCCGCTCTTCACCGCCGCGTCCCAGGCATCGGCGACACGCGAGCGATGATTCGGATGAATGGCGTCCAGCCAACCGCGCCCCCGCATCTCGTCTTCGGTCTGTCCGGTGATCTCCCGCCACGAGGGCGACGGCTGCACGTGGCCGTCGGGATCGGCGGTGGAGATGGCCTGCCGCGTGGGGGTGGCGAGCACCAGCGAGCGGTAGCGGCGCTCCTCTTTCCGCAGCGCCTCGCGATCGCGCTGCACGGCTTCATACAGGCGAACGTTGTCGATCGCGACAGCTGCGTGTCCCGCGAGCGCATCCGCGACCTTCTCCTCCGTCTCGCCGAACACACCCTCGTCGGCATGACCGAAAAACAAACCGCCGAGCACTTCGCCCGTGGCCGACTTCACCGGGACCGCGAGATAACTGACAACCGGAAGATGCCCGGCCGGCATGCCGTGGTACGGCGCGTTCCTGCCGTATCGCGGATCCTCGAGGATGTTCGCGCTGCGAATGATGCCGGTGCCCGCGAACGTCGGCTCGAACACCTGCGTGTTCCGCGGCATCGGAAACTTCGCGAAGTGCTCCCTCGGCACTCCGGAGATCGTGTAGAGCGTGTAGGCCTCGCCGTCGGGACGGACGACGTTGTAGAAGAAGGCGCCGAACTGCGCGCCCGTGAGCGAGGTCGCGGCGTCGGTGATCCGTTGGACGATGTGCTCGAGATCGAGTCGCCCGGCGATGTCGCGTGCGATGTCCGCAAGCTGGTCGTACCGCTCCGTCGACAGCGCCACCGACGCAATCTGCGCGAACGCCGCGGCGGTTTCGAGCTCGGCTTCACGCGCGGCGGTTTTCGGGCTGCGGTAATAGCACGTGATCGTGCCAGCCGTTTCGCCTCGAATACTGAGCGGAAGAACGAGGAACGAGGCGATGCCTTCGCTCTCGTACAGCGTACGCCGGTCATCGACCACCGGCCACGCCTTCGCGTCGCCGATCAGGATCGGTCCGGGCAGCATCGCCGCGACGTCGCCATCGGCCGGCGCGGGGATCGCCCATGTCGAGTAGTCGGCCGACAAACCCGTCACGGCGGCGATTCGCCACATCCGCTCCCGCGACTCGAGCCGCCACATCGCCACCGCATCGGCGCCGAAAATGTGCAGGGCTTTCTCGACGATCCGCGTGCGGAGATCTTTGCCCGCGACGCTGCCGCGGCTCAACTCCGCGAGCTCGCCCAGTCCACGGGCGACGGCGACCGCCGTGAGACCATTCACATCAGAGCTAGAGCTATCCACACCTGGACGAGAATCACCCGACATTGCCTCTCTCCTATGCAAAACCCGGAGCCATCTGTTCGGTGCGGCGCGCCATGGACAGCATGGAGCGCCCCGCGCAGCGCGCGGGCGCCGACCATGCCCGATGCTCCGAAGAGGATGACTTTCCTTCGAGTCACGCCTTCGCGACGCGCGGCCGCGCATACAGCCACAGCACCGCAGAAACGGTGATCGTCAGCAGTTGTGCCGCGATCGTCTGCCACGTCGGGTAAACGCCGAACAGGTCGGCCGTGATCGGCCACGGGATCGACGTCGAGCCGCTGATGCCCGCTTCCTGCAGCGCGCGCAATCCCTTGCCGGCCAGAATGACGCCGAGGGCCATCATGAGGATCGCGGTGACGGTGAACATCGTGCGCAGCGGCAGGCGCGCGCTGAAGCGAACGAGCAGCCACGCCAGGAGGATCGATGCGGCCAGCGCACCGCCGACGCCGATGAACATGGGCACGCGTCCGGCCGGTCCGCCGTCGACCGAAAGCGCCACGAGGAACAGCACCGTCTCCACCACCTCGCGGAACACCGCGAAGAACGAAATCGCGGCCAAGCCCAGGAGCCGTCCTTTTCCAAGCGCGGCATTCACCTGCCCGGCGACGAAGGCGCGCCACTTCGCGATCTCCGTCTTCTGGTGCAGCCAGAAGCCCATGTAGAGGAGCACGAGCACCGCGACCAGCGACGTGATGGCCTCGATGACCTCGCGCTGCAGGCTGCTCGACTTCAGCAGTGCATCCGATGCGAACCAGGCGGCAACGCCGACGGCGAGCGCCGCCAGCCATCCCGCATGAACCCATCGCGCCGCATGCGAAGCACCGACGCTGCGCAGAACGCTGAGGATCGCCACCACGATCAGAATCGCCTCGAATGCCTCCCGCAGCACGATCGCGGCGGCCATCGAGATCAAAAACGGCGCGGACGTCGTCGTGTGAGCGAGAGCTCGCCGCGCCTTGTCGACGGACTCGCGTGCATTCGCAACCGCGCGCGCAACCTCGGCCTCCGGCGCGCCGCTCTCGATCGCCGAACGCACGGCGCTCATCCGCTGCTCGAGCTCCGCGATCACCGCGGGCGAGGTCGTACGCAGGCGCGGCTCCACCGGCTCGATGCCGTCGAGATACGCGGCCAGTGCCTTCGAGCGTGCCGCGCGGCGGTCGCCGCGTCCATACGCCGTTTCCGCATCGCGCAGGAGAGCGATGGCCTTGTCGAGTGAGTCGTCCGCCGCGGGCGCGTGCAGGCGAACAGCCGCGAGCTCGTTGCGACGCGTGTCGACCGTTCCGCCGAGCCGTCGTGCCAGCTCCTCATCGGAGACGCTCGCCGCAACGTCGAGTGCAACGGACGGCTCCTCGGCGTCGCGCCGCGCGGTGTCATACCGCATCGCCACCACGTAGAACGAAAGCGCCCACGCATCATCCTCGCTGAGCGCGCCGAACGACGGCATGGACGTTCCGGGCAGCCCGAGCCGGATCGTGTTGAACGCCTGAAACGGCGAGACGCCCTTCATTCGCTCCGCGTCCTGCAGGTTCGCGGGCGGCGGCTGCAGTTGGGCGGCGACCGTGCCGTCGCCGTGACCGCGGATTCCGTGGCACGCCGCGCACGCCGTCGCGTAGAGCTCGCGGCCGCGGCGGACGTCCGGCCAGCGCTGCGGAGCGACGGGCAGATGTGCGGCGTCGATGATCGCGGCCTTGACGGCAACCGCCGATCGAGCCACATCCTCCGGAGCAGCCTTCACGTCAACGAGTCCGGTCAGCGTACGAAGTCCGCTCGCGATGTCGCCGCGCGTGCGCAGCGCCGGCGCGTTCTGCACCGCCTCGACCGCCGCGCGTGAGAACTCGCGCATCTCGCCGTACTCCTGCTCGCTGATCACGCGCCCGTCTTTGACCGCGCCCGGATAGTCCTGGGCGATGTAGTCGAGGAGATGAACGGCGCGGCGGACGTCGTCCCCGGGCTGCGCGAACGCCGTGCCCGAAAGGAGCAAGACCGCGAGGAGATATCGGAGCGGAGAGTTCATC
>DATLBM010000474.1:0-4155 GCA_035526885.1 Thermoanaerobaculia bacterium
ACCGACTCCATCATCAGCCGCCGGTTGGCCATCGCGTAGTCCTGCGCCCAGTGCACGGCCTCGACGTAGTCATCGAAGTGCTTCGTGCCCTTTTTCAAGTACGCGAGATTCTGGTCGGGCAGATCGACGTGCGCCCTGCGCATGTCCTCCTTCGCCAGCGAGATGAAGTACGAGCCGATGCGGTTGCCCACGCCGCGCGAGCCGCTGTGCAGCATGAACCACACGCGCTGCTCTTCGTCGAGGCAGACTTCGATGAAGTGATTGCCGGTGCCGAGAGTGCCGAGGTGATTGAGATCGTTGCCGCGGCCGAGCCTGGGATGTTTGGTGACGATGTCGTGATAGCGCGGCGCGAGCTGCGTCCACACGTCGAGCTGCGCGCGCGGCGGCTGCTTCCACGCGCCGCGATCGTTGCGGCCGCCGTTGTCGGTGCGCCCGTGCGGCACGGCGCGCTCGATGGCGCCGCGGATCGACTTCAGATCGTCGGGAAGCTGCGACGCGGTGAGCGTCGTGCGCACGGCCATCATGCCGCAGCCGATGTCCACGCCCACCGCCGCGGGGATGATGGCTTGCCTCGTCGGGATGACGCTGCCGACGGTGGCGCCCATGCCCCAGTGCACGTCGGGCATGGCCGCGATCCACCGGTAGATGAACGGCAGCGTGGCGACGTTGAGGAGCTGTTGCTTCGCGGAGTCCTCGACGGCGACGCCGCGCGTCCACGCCTTGATGGGAACCCCGCCCTCGCCGCCCAGCACCTCATAAGTGGCCATTCTTGTCGTATCCTCCGGAAATGCTCATCCCTGAACCAGCGGATCCTGCGGTCTCGCAGATTACGTTCCACGAAACGCACGCGGTGGAGATCCGGTTCAGCGACGGACGCGAAGTGGTCTTTACAGGAAAGCTCGCCGCGGAATTGCGGGAGACGGTTCAGGTCGCGGTGCGCCGCGGCTTCGCGCGGAAAATGCGCGGCAGCTCGGGGCCGAACTCGATCGCTAACTAGGAGCACGACCAGAGGCCTCCGGCGGCTGGGGCCGCGGCCCCAGACCCCGTTGACAGGCCTAGCCTCCGCGACACGTCCGTGCGAGCTTGCGACAGTGTGTCGCGGAGGCTAGGCCCGCAAACGGGGTCCGGGGTCGAGACCCCGGCCGCCGGAGGCCTCACGCCCGCTTCTGCTTCAGCGCATCGCGCGCGGCGGGCGTATCGATCGCCGCCAGCGCCTTCTCCGCGGCCACGCGCACCATTGGCACGTCGCGCGAGAAGAAGCCTTTCGGCTTCACCAGGTCCGCGAGCATCGGGACCGCTGTCGACGATTTCATTGCGCCGAGGCAGAGCAGGACTTCGGCCTGCGTCTCCGGATCGCGATCGTGGATCGCGCCGATCAGCAGCTTCTCCGACTCCGCTCCGCCGATCCTGCCCAGGGCGCGGGCGGCGGCGCGGCGGACGCGGGGGTCATCGTGCTCGAGCTTCTTGCCGATCGGCTCGACCAGCGCGGGCGTGCCGACGTCGCCGAGGACGTTCAGCGTGTTGCGTACGACGAACCAGACCTGCGAGCGCAACGTGTCGATGAGCGCGGGGAACGCCGGCTCGCCGATCGACTTCAGCGCCTTGACCAGGCGTCCGCGGCGATTGCGGTCTTCCTCGTTGCCCAGGGCCTCGATGAGCGCGGGCGCGATCGCGCCGCCGAGGCGCACGATCAGCGGCATGACGACGTGGGTGGCGGTGTCCGCGTCGGCGGTGCAGATCTGCGCGATGATCGGCTCCGACTTCGAGGAAAGCGCGCGCGCCATTTCCGGCACCACGGCCGGAGCGGCGAGCTCGAAGCGCTCCAGCACGCGCAGCGCGGCGTCACTCCGTCCAGTGCCGGCGAGCAGGGCCAGGAATGCCGCGGCGGTGTCGACGGCCACGCTCTTCACGCGCGCATCCGACTCGCGTACGGCGTGATTGAGGATGGCGGCGCCCGCGATCTGCTCGGTGTCGCGCGGCAGTGAGTGCGTGATGATCTGCGCCAGCCCGTCGCTGACGTTCTGGCGCAGCGTGGCGGAATCGGCGGAGACTCCGGTCACGTAACGCTCGACGATGCGATGCACGTCGGCGTTGCGGCCCGCATCCGCGAGCTCGCGCACGAAACGCGCGACCTTGCCCGGCGGGAGATTGAAGATGCGATTCTCTTCGAGCAGCTTGGCCACGCGCTCGTCGATGGGCAGCTTGTCCCAACCCACGGTGTCCAGCAGCTCGTCGAACTGCTCGCGCGAGATGCCCATCGACGCCAGGCGCTCGCGCAGAAGCGTGAGCTGCTCGGCGTTCGCGCGCTCGACCATCATGCGCGCCTCGTCGACGGTCACGGCCTCGCCGGTCTCCAGACGCCGCAGTGTGCTCGACCAGACCACTTCTTCCTGATCGGTCACGGCCTCGTAGCGCACCTTGCTCACCTTGATGTGCGTCACTTCCGCGGCGGCGAGGATGGCCTCGGGGCCGCCCGCGGCCTTGATCTGCTCGGGACGCAGCGCCAGCAGGCGCACCACTTCCAGCAGTTCCCTGCGGGACGCGCCCGGCAGCAGTACGAAGCCGCCGAGCTGGCGCTTCTCGAAGTCCGCGGCCATGGCTTTCATCGGCGCGAGGACGTTCGTCAGCGGCTCGCCGTCGATGAGCACCGAGCCCTTCGCCGCCGTCAGCGTGACGCGCGTGCGGGTGTTCATCATGGAAAGGTACACATGCTCGAGGTGCGCAACGGCCTCGACCACGCGCGGATGTTCGGCGGTGTAGAACTGAAGCGCCTTGATCGAAAGCTGCAGCGCCTGCACGAGCTGGCCGGCTTCTTCCATACTTTTTGGACCCGGAAAAGCTTAACCGATCACGACCCCTCTGCACTCACCGAATCCGATCCTCGGCAATCCCTCACGCTCGCAATAGCCGCGCAGAATGACCTCGTCGCCGTCTTCGAGAAAGCGCCGGGTTTCGCCGTTCGGAAGCTGGATCGGCTCCGTGCCGCGCCACGTCAGCTCGAGGAGACAGCCTCGCGACTCTTTGTCCGGACCGGAGATCGTGCCGCTGGCCAAGAGGTCGCCCGGCCGCAGATTGCAACCGTTGACGGTGTGGTGCGCGACGAGCTGCGCCACCGTCCAGTACATCTCGCGGAAGTTGCCGCGGGAGAGGCGCACCGGGTCGGACATCGACTTCGCACGCAGCCACACTTCCACGGTGATGTCGAACGCGACGTCGTCGCGGAGGTAGGGCAGCGGTTGCGGATCGCCTTCGTTTCTCTCCGGTGCTTTCGTTCGATACGGCTCGAGCGCGTCGACGGTGACGATCCATGGCGAGATCGACGTGGCGAAGTTCTTCGCCAGGAACGGCCCGAGCGGCTGGTACTCCCACGTCTGCACGTCGCGGGCGGACCAGTCGTTGACGAGGCAGAAGCCGAAGACGTGATCGAGCGCGCTCTTCGCTTCGATGGATTCGCCCATGGCGTTGCCCGCGCCGACGACGATGCCCAGCTCCATCTCGTAATCGAGGCGCTTCGTTTTGCCGGCGTACGGATCGCCGTCGTCTTTGAGTTGTCCGCTCGGACGCCGCACGGGCGTGCCGCTGACGACGATTGACGACGAGCGGCCGTGATAGCCGATGGGCACCCACTTGTAGTTCGGCAGCAGCGGATTGTCGGGCCGGAACATCGAGCCGACGTTGGTGGCGTGATGCACGCTGGCGTAGAAATCGGTGTAGTCGCCGATGTTCATCGGCAGGAGCATTTCCGCGTTCGCGATGCGCGGGATGCGATCGATGATGGCGCGGATCTTCCGCTTCGCCTCGCGCGTGATGTTCTTCGCGGCGAAGGCGTTGAGCGCCGGCTCTTTCAGCGTTTCATCGATCTCGTCCGCGACGGCGTGCAGATCCAGCACTTCGTCGTGAAGGCGCGTGCAGATGTGCGCTTCGCCGTTCACGCGGGCGACGCCGAAGGGGAGGTTCTCGATGGGGAAGTCGGTCATCATGTTCTGTCATCCTGAGCGGAGCGCAGCGCAGTCGAAGGACCCGCGACCGACGGAGCGAGGCTCGTGCGTTCGTAGAAGGTCCTTCGACCGTCCTGCGCTGCGCTCCGGCGGCTCAGGATGACACTGGGGGCGCGTGTCATCCTGACCCGCGCGGCAGTCGAAGGACCCCCGACCG
>DATLBM010000475.1:0-2600 GCA_035526885.1 Thermoanaerobaculia bacterium
CCCAAGCGCTTCATCGTGCACGCGCGCGCGATGTGAGATTCTAGGGGCCGCGTGGCTCCTCCCGCATCCAATTCCCGGCGCTCGAAGGTGCCGCTCGTGTTCGCGGCAGTCGGCGCAGCGATCGCGGTTGCGGTCGCCGCCTTTCTCTGGCGCGGGCGCGCCCCCGCTTTCACGCTCTCGCCCGATTCCGATCAGAACGTGCTGCTGATCACGCTGGACACGACGCGTGCCGATGCGCTGTCATCGTACGGCGGGCCCGCGCAGACGCCGAACCTGGATCGACTTGCCGCACATGGCGCGCGCTTCACCTTCGCCCACGCGCACACCGTGGTGACGCTCCCCTCGCACACGTCGATTCTGAGCGGGCTGCTGCCCTACGAGCACGGGATCCGCGACAACAGCGGCTTCCGGGTCCGCCCCAACACGCCGACGCTCGCGACGATGCTCAAGGCGCGGGGCTATGCGACGGGTGCGTTCGTCGGCGGCTTCCCGCTGACGAAGCGATTCGGCTTGACGCCGGGGTTCGACGTCTACGACGACCAGTTGCCCGAGACGCGCGGCGCAATCGAGGCCTCGATGCCGGAACGTCCTGCCGATGTCGTAGTCTCGCGCGCCGTTGACTGGATGGGCCGGCAGAACTCGCGCTTCTTCGAGTGGGTCCACGTGTTCGACGCTCACTCGCCGTATCGTCCGCCTGCGGATCTCGCGTCGCAGTACTCGTCGCAGCCGTACTACGGGGAGATCGCGTTCATCGATCGCGCGCTGGCGCCGCTGCTCGACAAGCTCTCTGGCCTGTCGCGGCCGACGCTGGTGATCGTCACCGCGGATCACGGCGAGAGCCTCGGTGAGCACGGCGAGCTGACGCACGGAATGTTCGCCTACGAAGCGACGCTGCACGTGCCGTTGATCGTGGCGCGCGTCGATCCGAAGTCCGCGGCCGCCCCGGCGGGTGTCGTCGTGAACACGCCTGTCCGGCACGTCGACATCGCCCCCACGGTGCTGGATCTCGTCGGCGCTGAGAGGAATGCGGCCCTCACTGGCGCGTCGCTGCGGGAGACGATCGGCGCGTCCGCGGCGGCCGACCGGCCGACCTACTTCGAGTCGATGACCTACAACCTCGTCCGCGGCTGGGCGCCGCTGCGGGGGATGGTCGCGGACCGGCAGAAGTACATCGACCTGCCAATCCCCGAACTGTACGACCTGAAGAGCGACGCGAAAGAGTCGAGCAATCTCGCCAGCGCGCAGCGCGATCGGTTGCAGGTGCTGACCAACCTTCTGCGCACCTACAACGTGGCGCCGCCGAACCGCCCCGGCCGGGAGACGCCGGAAGCGGCCGCGGCACTCCGCTCACTCGGATATGTCCAGGGCTCGGCCCCCGCGCGCGACGTCTATTCGGAGGCCGACGATCCGAAGCGGCTCGTGGAGATCGACACCGACCTGCACAAGGCGACGGAACTGATGCAGAACGGCCGCCGCGACGAGGCCATCGCGATGATGCGCTCGGTGATCGCGCGCCGGCCGAACACCGCGGACGCGTACATTTCGCTCGCCCACGCGCTGTGGGAAAGTGGACGTCCGGACGAGGCGATCGCCTCGCTCGAGAAGGCGCTGGCCAGCGGCGCGCCCGATCGCGACGTGCGCATCCGGCTTGGGATCTATCTCGCCGAGAGCCACACGGACGCGAAGAAGGCGATCGCGCTGCTGCAGGGGATGTCGGATGAAGACGTCGAAGCGCTGAACGGCCTGGGCGTCGCCTACGGCGATGCCGGCCGCTACGCCGACGCGATCGCAGCGTTCCGCAAGATCCTCACGCTCGACGCGACCAACGGCTTCGCCTACCAGAACTTGTCGTCAATCGTGCTGTCGCAGGCGCTTGCCTCGAAGAACGCTGCCGAACGGGCCGCGAAGCTGCAGGAAGCGGAGGGCTACGCGCGGAAAGCGATCGAAGTCGATCCCGCGCTCCCGGACGCGTTCACCACGCTTGGCGTGATCCTTTCGACCTCGGGCCGGAAAGCGGATGCGATCACCGCGTGGAAGCGCGCCGTGGAGCTCGATGCCTCACAGTTCAACGCGCTCTACAACCTCTGGTACGAGTTGGCGGCCGCCGGGAGACGTGACGAGGCGACGGCCTACGGGGGCCAGTTCGCCGCGACCGCCCCGCCGGCGTTCTTCGCGCCCGATATCGCGAGAGTCAGGCAGTATCTCGAGCGGTGATTGCGACTTGAGACGACGTGGATGGCTAGCAGCGTCTGCCACGACGATCTCACGCAGAGATCGCTGAATAGCAGAGGACGCTGACGATTTGACTTAGCTAACAGCAGTTCCCCGGCTTGAATGTTCTAACCATCCGGCCGTTCAGCGTTCTCTGCTTGTCCGCGTGCTCTGCGCGAAATGACTTTCGAGAAATGCTAACGCACGACCAAACCCGCTTCGCGTACTACAGGCGGACGCGAGCCGTTCGTCATGGTTACGCGGAGAGCGTAGGAGCCGGGCGCAAGGCCGGACAGCGGGATCACGCACTCGATTTTCACCACGTCCGTCGTCGTCACGAACGACGGCGACGGCGAGCGCACGACCTTCCCGGCCGCGTCGACCACATC
>DATLBM010000476.1:0-2188 GCA_035526885.1 Thermoanaerobaculia bacterium
CGGCGACGGATTGGCTCGACGCCGGACCGAAGCTGCCGAAGGATCTCGCCGCGCTGGCGGCATGGATCGTGGGCGGCGAGAACAGTATCCGCGCGACCGGCGCGGAGCGCTGCAAATGACGCGCAGCGCGGGCAAGGTCGCGGCGCTCCTCTTTTTCTCCGGCTTCTCCGCACTCATCTATCAGACGGTTTGGCTGCGGCAGTTCCGGCTGATCTTCGGCGCGTCCACCTACGCCACCGCCGCCGTCCTGGCCATCTTCATGCTCGGCCTCGGCCTCGGCAGCGCGCTCCTCGGCAAACGCGCCGACGCGAAAGAGCGCCCGCTCCAGTACTACGCGCGGCTGGAGTTGCTGATCGCAGCCGCGGCCGCGGCGTCGATCTTTCTGCTGGCGTTCGCGGCGAAGGTGTACTTCGCCAGCGGCGGCCTGACCATCCTCCGTCCGATCCTGTCCATTCTCGTGCTCGGACCGGCCACACTGCTGATGGGCGGCACCCTCCCCGCGGCCGCGCGCGCGATCGAGACGGATGATGATGACGGACGCCGCGCGGTGGCGCTGCTGTACGGCGTGAACACGCTGGGCGCGGTGGCGGGAACGCTGCTGTCGACGTTCGTGCTGCTCGAGGAGCTGGGGAATCGCACGACGCTGCTCGTGGCGGTGGGCGTGAACGTGGTGGTGGCGCTGGCGGCGCGGAGAATCAACGTAGGACGGGCTTCAGCCCGTCCGGAAGACGAAATGGACGGGCTGAAGCCCGTCGTACGTTTACATCCTTTCATTTACGCCGCTTCCGCCATCACCGGCTTCGCCTTCCTGCTCATGGAGCTGGTCTGGTATCGCATGCTTTCGCCGATTCTCGGCGGCACGACGTACATGTTCGGCCTCGTGCTGGCCGTGGCGCTGGCGGGGATCGCTGTGGGCGGCGTGCTGTACGCGTTTTTTGGACGCGGCGCCGCGACGATGCGCGCGTTCGCGATCACGTGCAGTCTCGAGGCGCTGGCGATCGTCATTCCGTTCGCGCTCGGCGATCGCATCGCGCTGCTCGCGAATGCGTTGCGCGGGATGGGCGTCCTCGGATTCGCCGGTCATGTCGCGGGCTGGACGCTGGTCAGCGTCATCGTGATCTTCCCCGCGGCGGTCATCTCCGGCGTGCAGTTTCCGCTGCTCATCGCGCTCCTCGGGCGCGGACGCGAAGACGTCGGCCGCCAGATCGGCGCCGCCTACGCGTGGAACACGGCCGGCGCGATCGCGGGCTCACTCGCGGGCGGCTTCGGACTCGTGCCGCTGCTCAGCGCACCCGGCACGTGGCGTCTCGTGGTGGCGATGCTGGCGTTGCTGGCGACGGCGGCGCTGCTTTTCACGCGGCATCGTCTGGCCACCGCAATCATCGCCGTCGCGGCGTTGGTTTTGTGCATGGCCCACGGACCGACGGCGTTGTGGCGCCATTCGGGGATCGGCGCGTCCCGCGGCCCGGACGTGAAGTCGCGCAATGACCTCCAGCGCACGTCGAACGATCGCCAGCGCTCGATCCTGTTCGAGCGCGACGGGCGAGAGTCGAGCGTGGCGGTGGTATCGGCCAGCGACGTCGCCTTCATCGTCAACGGCAAGAGCGACGGCGCGGCCCGCGGCGACGCAGGCACGCAGGTGATGATGGGCGTGCTCGCCGCGGCGCTGCATCCGCGGCCGGAGTCGGCGCTGGTGGTGGGACTGGGGACGGGATCGAGCGCGGGCTGGCTCGGCGCGATTCCGTCGATGCAGCACGTCGACGTCGTGGAGCTCGAGCCGGTCGTGCTGGACGTGGCGCGCGTCTGCAGCGGCGTGAACGCGAACGTGCTCGCCAATCCGAAAGTACGCATCGAGATCGGCGACGCGCGCGAGGTCCTGCTCACCTCCGATCGGCGCTACGACGTCATCGCCTCCGAGCCGTCCAACCCGTATCGCGCCGGCATCGCCAGCCTGTTCACGCGCGAGTTCTACGCGGCCTCGCGCGCGCGGCTGCGGCCGCACGGCGTGTTCGCGCAGTGGGTGCAGACGTACGCGGTGCATCCCGAGACCGTCCGCACGATCTACGCGACGCTGACCGGCGTCTTCCCGCACGTGCAGACATGGTGGACGACGGGCGGCGACCTGGTACTGATCGCCTCCGCCGAGCCGATCGTCATCGACGCGAACGCGTTGCGCGCGCGGCTGCGC
>DATLBM010000477.1:0-5128 GCA_035526885.1 Thermoanaerobaculia bacterium
CTGACCGCCGGTGCATCCGCCGTCGTCGGATCGCTTCGGGATGTCCGTGACGATTCAACGGCACGACTGTCGATTGCCTTTCACCGCGCTCTTGCACGTGGTGCCACGCCTTACGACGCGCTCCGTGCGGCACAACTGGAATTCATTCGCGGCGGGGCACCCGCTTCCACATGGGCGGCCTTCCAAGTGAGTTCCTGAGCTGTTACCCTCCCGCCCCAGCTTGCGTCGCGTCCTTCCCTTCACAGGTCTTACGCTCTTCCTGCTCGCGTGGCATGCCGCGGTGGCGGCGTCGCCCGGGACGCTCGTGCCGTCTCCGCTGGCCGCGTTCAAGGGGATCGTGGAGCTGGCGCAGAAGGGGTTGCTGGCGAAATACGTCGTGGCCAGTTTGTTTCGCGTCACGTGGGGTTACCTGGCCGCGCTGGTGATTGCGGTGCCGTTGGGAGTGTGGCTGGGCTTGTGGCAGCGCGGAGAAGAGGCGTTGAATCCCGTCCTGCAATTGCTGCGGCCCATTTCGCCGCTGGCGTGGATTCCCATCTCCATCCTCTGGTTCGGCGTCGGGGACATCGCCGCGATCTTTCTGATTTTTCTCGCGTCCTTGCTGCCGTTGACGCTCACCACCATTCACGCCGTGCACAACATCGAGGGCGTGCATCTCGCCGCGGGCCGCAACTTCGGGCTGACCCCGCGAGAGCTCGTACGCAGCGTCGTGCTGCCGGGAATCCTGCCGCAGCTCATCGTGGGCATGCGCATCACTGTGGGGATTGCGTGGCTGGTCGTCGTCGCCGCCGAGATGATCGCCGTCAACTCCGGCCTCGGCTTTCTCATCATCGACGCGCGCAACGCCGGCAATCGCTACGACCTCGTCGTCGCCGGGATGATTCTCATCGGCGTCATCGGCGTCGGTCTCGATGTGCTCATGCGGCGGCTGGAGCGGCTGCCCGGAGTGCGCTGGGGGTACGTCGCCGAATGAAGGTGCTGTTCCGCAACATCAGCATGAACTTCGGCAGCGTGCGCGTGCTCGACGACATCAATCTCTCCGTCACCGCCGGAGAGTTCGTGTGCATCCTCGGGCCGTCCGGATGCGGCAAGTCGACGCTGCTCAACATCGCCGGCGGCTTCGTCGCGCCGATGGAAGGCGAAGTGTCGATCGACGGCGAAAAAGTCACCGAGCCCGATCCGCGCCGCATCTTCGTTTTCCAGGAGCGCGGCGTCTTTCCGTGGCTGACCGTCGAGGAGAACATCGGCTTCGGCCTGTTTCGCCAGGGCCAGGAAGAAAAGCGCCAGCGCATCGCGCATTACGTGCAGCTGGTCGGGCTGAAGGGATTCGAGAAGTCGTATCCGCGCGAGCTCTCCGGTGGCATGAAGCAGCGCCTGGAAGTGGCCCGCGCGCTGGCGGTGAATCCCGACGTCCTCTATCTCGACGAGCCGTTCGGCGCGCTCGACTCCATCACGCGATTGCAGATGCGCCGCGAGCTGTTGCGCATCTGGCAGGCCGAGCGGAAGACGATTCTCTTCGTCACGCACGACATCGAGGAATCCGTGCAGCTGGCCGATCGGGTGGTCGTGCTCTCCGCGCGGCCGGGCCGCGTGCGGCGCGTCGTCGACATCGACATCCCGCACCCGCGCGATCTGTCGGATCCGCGGTACATCGCGTTGCGCGACGAGATCTTCGGCGAGATCGGACTGGCGCATCAGATATGAAGTGGGAGCGCTTCGCTGTGCCCGTGCTCCTCGTCGCGCTGTGGCATCTGGCCGTGGTGGCGACGGGCACGAAGATCTTCCCGTCCCCGGTCGCGGTGGTGCGAGGTCTTCGCGATCTTCCGCACCTGGTCGCGTACACGCGCGACTCGCTGTTCCGCGTGTTCTGCGGCTACGTCGCGGCAGTGGTCCTGGGCGTTCCCGCGGGACTGGCATTGGGATGGTGGTCCTCGGCCGCGCGCGCTGCGAATCCGCTCATCCAGATGCTGCGGCCGATTTCGCCGCTGGCCTGGATGCCGCTGTCGGTGATCTGGTTCGGCGTCAGCAATCTCGCGCCGATCTTTCTCATCTTTCTCGCTTCGTTCTTTCCGATCGTCGTCGCGGCCATGAACGGCGTGCGGAACGTGCCGCCGATGTACGTGCAGGCGGGACGCAACTTCGGACTCTCGACCGGCGCGCTGATGTCGCGCGTGATCTTTCCCGCGGTGCTGCCGCGCATTCTGGTGGGACTGCGCATCGCCTTCGGCGTCGCCTGGCTGGTGCTGGTGGCGGCGGAGATGATCGCCGTCGATTCCGGGTTGGGATACCTCATCATCGATGCCCGTAACGCGGGCAAACGCTACGATCTCGTGGTCGGCGGGATGCTGCTCATCGGGGCGATCGGTTTGATCCTCGATGCGCTGATCCGCCGCGCGGAGAAACTCCAGTACGTCCGATGGGCGTTCACGGAAGGGAGGTGAACTGATGTCCGGCGCGCGCAAAATCGCTCTCGCCGTCGCCGCGTGGGTGGCCGTGATCACGGCCGCGCATCTGGCGACGAACGTCGACTGGAAGGTGCTGCTCAACGAGCGGCTCCCGGAGTCGGAGCGCAAGCTCAACGTCGCATACATACCCGTGACGTGACACCTGGCCTGCCCGGTCACCGACTACATCTCCGCCTATTCGAAGTCCGGACATCTGTTCATCCCGAGGATGTTTCAGGGCTTTCCCGAGATCAAGGAAGCGCTGATCTCGAACCAGATGCAGGCGGCGTTCATGGTCGCGCCGATGGCCATCGCCCTGCGTGCTCAGGGCGTTCCGGTGAAGATCGTCTACCTCGGGCACCGCTACGGTTCGGCCGTGGTGGTGCGCAAGGATGGTCCCGTGAAGACGTTCGCGGACCTGCGGGGGAGAACTGTGGCCATACCCAGCCGCTACTCGGATGAGCGGCTGATCATCTTCCGCGCGCTGGCGAAGAACGGGATGAGCGCCAGGGACGTGCACATGGTGGAGATGGCGCCGCCCGACGTCGCAGGCGCATTGGCCGCGGGCGCGGTCGACGCGTTCTCGATGGGCGAGCCTTACCCGTCGCAGGCGGAGATGGCGGGTTTCGGACGCGTGCTGTTTCACGCCCGCGAGTACTGGCCGGATTACATCTCGTGCGTGCTGGTCGTGCGCGACGACGTGATCGAGAAGAAGCCGGAAGCCGTGCAGGTGCTCGTCGACGGCATCGCGCGCTCGGGCCTCTGGCTCGACAATCCGCCGAAGCGCCGCGCGCGACGCGAGCACGCCGCGGATTTTGTGGGCCGCTTCTACTATCGGCAGGATCCGCGCCTTCTGAAGTGGGCGCTCACCAAACCGCTGGACCGCGTGCAGTACCAGCCTCTGTCGCCGCTGCGCAGCGACTTCGAGCTGATCGTGAAGCTGATGCGCGAGACGGGGGTGCTCGATCACGACATCGCCTTCGAGGACTTCGTGGAGACGCGCTTCGCGGAGGGCGCGAAGTCGCAGACGGAGTGGCGCTACGAGCCGGGCGACGCCGCGGCGGAGTAGGATGAGCGGGATGCGCGCGCGTCCGCTGGATACGCCCAAGAAGGTGTGGGACCTGCAGTTCGAGTTGCTGCGCCAGAAGACGGGCGAGGAGCGCTGGGAGATCGCGCGGCAGTGGACGCGTTTCACGCAGGAACTGGCGTTCGCGGGTCTGCGCCGGCAGTATCCGGATCTCCCCGACGACGAGATCTGGCTGAAGCTCGCCGCCCGCCGCCTCGGCCGCGACGTCGTGCGCAAAGTCTACGGCCGGGACATCGATCCGGCATGACGCACGTCGAGCCGTTCGATCTGGCCGCGATGCTGGCGATGCATCTGAACGAACTGGGGATCCGCTACATGATCGGAGGCTCGGTGGCGGCCGTCTATCACGGCGAGCCGCGCACGACGGTCGATCTCGATCTGGTGATCGAGGCAGACGTTCCGCAGGTGCGCGCGCTGGCGAAGCGCATTGCGTCGGAGTTTTACGTCGATGAGGAAGATGCGGTCGACGCCGTGAAACACGGCGGCTCATTCAACGTCGTTCACTTCGCGACCGCGACGAAGGTGGACCTGTTCATTGCGGAGCGCCGCGAGCCTCTCGACCGGCGTCTGACCATCGAGGCGAACGGCGTCACGCTGTCGATCTACACCGCCGAAGACATCGTCGTGCAGAAACTCCACTGGTTCCGCCTCGGCCACCACGTTTCGGAGCGGCAGTGGCGCGACGTGGTGGGAGTGCTACGCACGAAGCGCGGCGCTCTTGACGAGGCCTGCCTCGACCGCGCCGCGGACGCCTTCGGCGTTTCCGATCTTCTCGAGCTCGCCCGTCACGACGCCGACAACTGAGGCCGCACGCCGGTTTGGCGCGTAGGTAGGGACTGCCTTCCACGATGCCGGCGTGATCGTGGAAGCGCACAAGAGCAAGGACACGGCGAGCCTGTTCTGGCGCATCGGCCTGCTCGACGGGGTGCACATCGAGTGGCGGCCGAAACCGGCCGGCTACGCGGCGTTCGCAAACGGCAAGTGCAGGCGAACGTGGCGACGGGCGGAGCCCGTGGCCACGTTTGCCGTTACGATCGCGCGGCGGCACCGAGTGGCAGCACGCCCGCCATACGGTCGAACTCCGAAAGCGAGAGCGTCTCCGCGCGCGCGTTCTCGTCGATCTCCGCCGCACGCATCGCCGTGAGCACCGCCTCGCGCGTGAGCTCGCGCCAGCCGGTCAAGTTGTTGACCAACTTCTTGCGGCGCATGCGGAACGAGGTGCTGATGAGATCGAGCACCTGTTCGCGCGGGGAGGTGAGGCCGGGGTCGCGCGGGTCGAGCACCACCACCGCGCTGCGCACTTTCGGCGGCGGGTAGAACGACTTCGGCTCCAGCGTCATGATGCTCTTCGCGCCAGCGAAAGCCTGGACGTACAAAGTGAGATAGCCGTACGGTTCCGTGCCTGGTTTGGCAGTCACGCGCTCGGCCACTTCCTTCTGCAGCATGAAGACGGCGCGGCGGCAGTTCGGATCGGCGATGACGCGCCTGAGGATGGGCGTGCCCACGTTGTACGGCAGGTTGCCCACCGCGCGGAACGGCGTGTCCGGCAACTCCGCGTCGACCGCGTCTTCGTTGCGCAGCTCCAGGCGCGCGCCCCATT
>DATLBM010000478.1:0-9393 GCA_035526885.1 Thermoanaerobaculia bacterium
GTGCTGGAGACACGACGCAGAGCGCCTCCGACGGGCCGCCACGGGCGGCAGCGCTTAGTACACCGCGCGTCCAGGCTGGGCCAACAAGCGCTGCCGGCCGTGCCGGCCCGCCGGAGGCGCTCCCGGTCGTCCCTCAGCGAAGCGAAAGACCCGCCCTAGTTCGACTGCGCGGCGATGCACGCGCGCACGGTGGCGATGAGCTCCTCGATATCGAACGGTTTCGGCAGCACGCGGAACGGTTCGCTGTCCATGCGCTCGGCGATCACGGCCGGCGAGGCCGCGCTGGTCACGATCACTTTCTGCAGACGCTCCGGCTCTTCGCGCGCGAACGTGTTGAGGAACGTGAAGCCGTCCAGGTTCGGCATCATCAGGTCGAGCACGATCACCTCGTACTCCGAGAGGCCGAGCTTCAATACCGCTTCCAAGCCGTCCGAGGCGGCGTCCACCTGGAAGCCGCCGCGGCGCAGGACCATCGTCACCAGCCGGCGAATGGCTGGATCGTCCTCGACCACGAGAACTCCGGGAGATGGATTGTCCACTTCGGCTACCCGGTCTTGCGTCGCGAGCAAAACCCGCGCCGTCGGCGGAGGACTACACGTGGTCCGGCGCTTTACTCTGCGGAACCAGGTGCACCACGTCGTTCAAAATCCACAGCGGCCCGACCAGCAGGTGCACGAAGTTGCGGAAGAACGCCGGGTTCTTGTGCTCGTACACTTTGTGGCCGATGAACTGGAAGATCCATCCGAGGATGAAAACGGCGACGTTGATCCAGAGGGGGATGGCGGCGCCGATGAAGTAGAAGGCCACCGAGATGGCGATCATCGCCAAAGCAAGGCGCCACTCGATGACGAAGTAGTAAGCGGCCGACGCCGCGATGAGAATCATGGCCGCGTCGTAGCGCACCGTGCCCGCGGTGAAGAGCGGCACCTGCGTGAGCATGCCGATCAGCGTGAGCATGATCATGGGGATGCCCAGGCGGTGAAAGAGCTTGTTGCCCGCGGTCTGGTGATACGACGCGTAGTCCGCGAAGAGGGCCCTGACGTCTTGCATCCAATTATTGTACGCGCCGGACTATGCGCATGCGCATCGGTCCTTTCGGCCGCAGCGTGAGAAGCGCCTGCGGGTCGACGTCCGGGCCTTTCTCGAATTTCCAGCGCTGGGCGATCGTCGCCAGCAGCAGCACGCCTTCCATCCACGCGAAGCTTTCGCCGATGCAGATGCGCGGCCCCGCGCCGAACGGAAAGTAGGCCATCTTCGGCCGCGCGCCCTTTGCGTCGGGAGTAAAGCGCAGCGGATCGAATCGCTCCGGATCCGGCCAGAAGCGCGGGTCGCGATGCGTGACCCACTGCGACACGAGCACGAGACCCTTGGCCGGCACGTCCCACTCGCCGATGCGCACCTCCTCGGAAGCGAAGCGGCCGATGCCCCACGCCGGCGGGCGCAGTCGCATCGACTCGGCGAGCACCATCTCCGTGTAAGGAAGGCGCGGATAGTCGTCCGGCGACGGCGTGCGTCCGCCAAGGACTTCGTCGATCTCGCGATGGAGCTCGCGCTCGATGTGCGGGTTGCGTGCGAGCAGGTACCAGGTCCACGCCAGCGCGTTGGCGGTGGTCTCGTGTCCGGCGAGGAACAGCGTCATGGTCTCGTCGCGCAGTTGGAGGTCGCTCATGCCGCCGCCGTCGCCTTCGACGTCCGTGGCCATGATCAGCATCGACAGGAGGTCGCCGCGATCGACGCTGGTGCGGCGGCGCTCGGCGATGATCGAGTAGATGGTCCGATCGAGAAGGCCGAGGGCGCGGCGGAAGCGGCGGACCTTGGGAAGGATGGGGAAGCGGAGCATCGCCGTTCCCAGTGGATGGACGAGCAGCGGGAACATGAGCATGAGCTCCGTGAGTGCGGCGCCGATGTCGTCCGCGTCACGATCGACGTCCGCGTCGAACAGCGTCTGGGCGACGACGGCCAGCGTCAAGCGCATCATCTCGTGCGCGACGTCCAGCTCCTCGCCGTCGCGCCAGCGCTCGCGCGTGCGCAGCGCCTTGTCGATCATCACCTCGCCGTAGCGGCGGATGCGCTCGCGATGGAACGCGGGCTGCGCGAGGCGGCGCTGGCGTTTGTGCAGCTCGCCTTCGCTGGTGAGGAGGCCTTTGCCGAGGACCACTCTCGTGCGTTGCAGGGCCAGGCCTTTGATGAAGGAGGAGTTGCGCACCACGAGTACATCGCGCACCTGGTCGGGATGGGCGAAGAAGAACACCCGCTGCGGGCCGATCTTGAAGCGCGAGGCGTCGCCGTAGTCCCGCGCGAGAGCCGAGAGGAATTGCAGCGGGCGGTATTGCAGCGAGCGGAGGTGACCGCCGGGGAGCCATGAGCGTGGGCCGTTCGGAGAGGGCATGGTATTAGTTGAGTGATGAGCAGTCGCGAACTCTATGCGCAACGCCTCGCCGGTCGGAAGGGCGTTGCCGCCTCACTGCTCGCGCGCGAGAAGCGCATTTCCATCTCGCGGCTGATCGCCATCGCCGCGACGATCGGCATCGCTTTCTGGATGCTCGTTGCGGCGCTCGTGCCGCTGGTCCTGTTCATCGTTCTGGTGGTGTGGCACGAGCGCGTGATTCGCGCGCGCAAGCGCGCGGAGAACGGGGCCGCGTTTTATGAGCGCGGATTGGCGCGCATCGACGATGAGTGGCACGGTCGCGGCGATGCGGGCAACGACTTCGCGGATGATCATCATCCCTACGCCGGCGACTTTGATCTCTTCGGCCGCGGCTCGCTCTTCGAGCTCACCTCCGTTGCCGTGACGCCCGCGGGGCGGCGGCGTCTCGCGGCGTGGATGAAGGAGCCGTCACGCGACGCGAACGAGATCCGCGCGCGCCAGACGGCGGTGCTGGAGTTGCGCGAGAACGTCGCGTTGCGCGAGGAGCTCTCCATCGAGGCGGCGGAAGTCACGCGCGAGATCGAGAGCGCCAGGCTCGACGCGTGGGGCGCGCAGCCCGCAACGACGCTCACGGCGATCGAGCGCGTCGCCGCGATCGTGCTGCCGGTCATCGGCGTGCTCCTGACGCTGATCACGCTGCCGTCACTCGCCGCGCGGCTCGTGCAGATCACGCATCCCTCGGCCGCGTTCGGCGCGCTGGCGACGTTCCCGGCGTGGCCGTGGATCGTGGTCATGCTCGCCGGCGCGACGCTGGCCCGCCACCTCCACCCCCGCATCGAGCCCATCGTCTCCTCGGTCGAGCGCGCCGAGCCGGCGCTGGCGTTGCTGGCGGGCGTCCTGGCGCGCATCGAGCGCGAGAGCTTCACCTCGCCGCGGCTGGCGGCCTTGCACGAGCGTCTGCGCGGATCGCAATGGCCGGCATCGCGAGAGATCGAGAAGCTGCGCCGCCTGGTCGCGCTCCTGGAGGCGCGGCGCAATCAATTCTTCGCGCCGTTCGCGATCTCCTTTCTCTGGACGACGCACGTGGCGCTGGCCATCGAGCGCTGGCGCGTGCGATCGGGGTCGCGCGTCGGCGACTGGATCGAGGCCGTGGGCGAGATCGAGGCGCTGGGATCGCTGGCCTCCTTCGCGCTCGAGCACCCGTCGTACGCGATGCCGGAGCTCGTCGACGACGGCCCGCTCTTCGACGCGCGCGAGCTCGGGCATCCCCTGATCCCGGCGGCGCGGCGGGTCACGAACAGCGTCCGGCTCGATCCCACACTGCGCCTGCTCGTGGTCAGCGGCTCGAACATGTCCGGCAAGTCCACCATGATGCGCAGCGCCGGCCTGGGGGCGGTCATGGCCATGGCCGGCGGCGTCGTGTGCGCGGAGTCGCTGCGGCTGTCGACGACGACGGTCGGCGCGTCGATCCGCATTGCCGACTCGCTGCAGGAGAACGCGTCGCGTTTCTACGCCGAGATCCTGCGTATCCGCCAGGTGCTGGAGATGTCGCAGCGCGGCCCTCTCCTCTATCTATTGGATGAAGTGCTGGCCGGCACGAACTCGCATGACCGGCGCATCGGTGCCGAGGCGATCGTGCGGGGGCTGGTCGAGCGGGGGGCGATCGGGCTCGTCTCCACACACGATCTGGCGCTGGCGCAGATCGCGGACTCGCTCGCGCCGCGCGCGGCCAACGTGCATTTCGAGGATCACATCGAAGACGGCAAGGTCGTCTTCGACTACCGCATGCGCCCCGGCGTGGTCACCAAGAGCAACGCGCTGGAGCTGATGCGGAGCGTGGGCATCGACGTCTGAGCGTCATTCGCTCTGATGGCGCAGCGCTTCCTCGACGTCACCCACTTCGCCCTCGGCCTTACTGGGCTTATCGCGCTGCGGCGTGCTCGACCCGCGGCCGCGCTGGGCCTCGCGCAACTGTTCGGAACCGCGGCGCTCGGTGGGATTCTCGGTGCGTTCGACTCGGGACATGGGTCTCGTGGCCTCCGCCGCTGAGTCCTTGCAATCAGTGAACCGCGGTGAGCTGCGTCGTGGAAGTGACGGCGCCGCTGCCGTCGATGGTGTCCTGCTTCACGACGATGTTGTGCTCCATCGACACCCACGTGATCGCGGTCTGCACGGAAGTGCCGGAGACGATGGCGCCGCGATACTTCACGGTCTGGAAGTTTCCCGCAGGCACGCTGACCGTCTCCCCCACCGCCAGCACCGTCCCCTCGGAAGCCACCGTGGTGACGATCTGCGTGTTCTGCCCGACGGGGGTGCTGGAGACGATGGTTTCCGTCACTGCCGGCACGCTCCACGTGCTGTTCACGCACCAGCCGCCGGCGGGACCCTGCGTGAGCGTGGGCACGAAGTCGATGTCGGTCGTGCTGGTGATGGTACCGAAGCCCGGCACGCTCTGCGAACCGGCGACCTTGAGATGCTTGAGGCCCCGCAGCGCGCCGAACACTTCGCCGTTCAGCGTCGTGTCGACGTCGGACGTGCCCTGCGGCGTGGTGACCTTCTGGGTGGTGTGCGTGAAGGTGGGCGTGTCGGTGAGCCAGGTGATGGTGAACGTGACGTTCCCGCTCGGCGCCTGCGTGACATACGACGCCTGGCGGCCGGCACTGACGAGGCCGAAGGTGTGACAGGCGCCGGTGGCGGCCGCGGGTCCGGACCGCGCGGCGCGCCGCCTCACGGCAGCCGAGGCGGGAAGGGTGACGAGCAGAGCGAGCGCGAGAGCGATCAGGATCAGGGGACGGCGGGCGGACATAGGGACTACCTCCTCTTGCTCTGTATCGCGTGGGCGACAGGGAAACTCCCTCAGGATCACGGACGTAGGGCGGGCTTCAGCCCGCCCTCCCGACGGGCTGAAGCCCTACGTACCGACGGGCTGAAGCCCGTCCTACGTACCGACGGGCTGAAGCCCGTCCTACGTCGGAATACCCCTTGACAAGCTCCCGTTTGTGCATAAGTATTCGCGATGATGCATACTTATTCAGGCGGCGACGCCATGCGCAGGAGAGAGGAGATCCTCCGGATCGTCCGCGACACGCCCGTCCACTCCCAGGACGAGCTGCTGGCCGCGCTGCGCAAGCATGGTTTCACCGTCACCCAGCCCACCCTCTCCCGCGATCTGCGCGAGCTCGGGCTGGTCAAGACGCCCAACGGCTACGTCTCCCCCGAGGCGCTCGCTCCCGTCACCGCCTTCGCGCCGCGCGTCATCGAGCATCGCTTCGAGCTGCTCGTGCGCGACTCCGTTCTTTCCGCCGACGCGGCCATGAACCTCGTCGTCATCAAGACGCCCGTCGCGGCGGCGCAGCCGCTCGCGTCGGTCATCGACGCCACCGACATCGAAGACGCCATGGGCACCATCGGAGGCGACGACACGATCTTCGTCGCCTTCCGCACTCCCGCCGCCGCCGCGGCCTTCGCGCGGCGAGTTCACGAAATCGCCGGGCTGACAAGCTCGCGACGCCGTACCCGCGCATAGGCGCGGCGACGTTTTTCGGAGCCATGACCATGAACAACAACGAACACGCTACGAGTGTCAGCAACGTCGCCATCGCGGGCGCGACCGGTTACGCCGGCATGGAGCTGCAGCGCATCCTCGACCGGCACCCGCACGCGAACGTCGTCGCCGCGTTCTCTTCCGAGTCGTTCTCGCTGGAGAACCTGTTCGAATCCAATCCGGAAGTGGTCTTCCTGGCCACGCCGAACGAGGTGTCGGCCGAGGTGACGCCGAAGATCCTGGACAAAGGGATCAAGGTCATCGACCTCTCCGGCGCGTTCCGTCTCGGCGAGCCGTCGCTCTATCCGTCCTGGTACGGCTTCTCGCACGAGCGCCCGGAGCTCCTCGGCGAAGCCGTCTACGGACTGCCCGAGTGGTGCAACGGTGAGCTCAGGAAAGCGCGCCTGGTCGCGAATCCCGGCTGCTACCCGACCAGCGTGCTGCTCGCGCTGCGCCCGCTCACGTACATCATCGACCGCACGCAGCCCGTGATCGTCGACTCGAAGAGCGGCGTTTCCGGCGCGGGCAAGAAAGCCGACGTCGCCTATTCGTTCGTCGAGCTGGCGGGGAATTTCAAGGCGTACGGCGTGGGCCATCACCGCCACGAGCCCGAGATTCGCCAGGGCCTGCACCTCGGCGAGCGCACCACGCTCGTCTTCGTGCCGCACCTGCTGCCGACGCCGCGCGGCATCTACTCGACCATGCACGTCGGCTTCACCAGTCCGGTGACCGAGGAAGAGGTGTCGAAGCTGTACGCCGATGCGTATGCGAATCAGCCGTTCGTGCGCGTGCTGAAGGCCGGCAAGCTGCCCGAGCTGAAGGACGTCGTGAACACGCCGTACGCGGAGATCGGCTTCACGCTGCTGCAGGGCGGGCGGCGGGCGGTGATCGTCAGCGTCATCGACAACCTCCTGAAAGGCGCGGCCTCGCAGGCCGTGCAGAACTTCAACCGCATGCAGGGTTACGACGAGAAGGAGGGACTCCTGTGACGAACCGGTTGGCGGTTGGCGGTTGGCGGTTGGCGGTGGTCAAGCTCGGGGGCTCGCTCCTCGATGATCATGCGCGCCGTTCGGCCGCGTTGGCGAAGATCGTCGCGCGCTGGAACGCCGGCGAGCAGATCGTGCTCGTGCATGGTGGCGGAAAGCACATCGATGCCGCGCTCACGCGCGCGGGCATCGCCAAAAAGACCCATGCGGGCCTGCGCATCACCGACGACGCGACGCTCGACATCGTCGTGTCCGTCCTGGGCGGCACGGTCAACAAGATGCTTGTGTCGGAGCTCACGAAGCTCGGCGTGCGGGCGGCCGGCATCTCCGGTTGCGATGGAGAAACGCTCGTCGCCGAGCAGCACCCGCCGATCGACGGCGTGGACCTCGGGCATGTCGGTCAGGTCACCCGGGCGAACCGCGGCCTGATCCGGGCCATGCTCACCAGCGGCGCGATGCCGGTGGTGTCGTCCGTCGCGATCGGCGAGGACGGCGCCCTGTTCAACGTCAACGCAGACACCGCTGCCGCCGCCATCGCCGCGGCGCTCGGTGCGACTGAACTGTGCTTCCTCACGGACGTCGAGGGCTTCCTCGATGAAACCGGCACGGTCGTACCGCGCCTCCACGCCGCCGAAGTCGAAACCCTCATCGGCCATGTCACCGGCGGCATGAAGCCGAAGCTCCAGGCAGCTCTCACCGCACTCAAACAAGGCGTCGCGGAAGTGACCATCGGCCAACCGCAAACCGCCAACCGCCAACCGTCAACCGAAGGAGGGACGACCCTTGTTGCTGCATGACGAAACGCCGCAGGCGGTCGAAGCGCGCGAGAGCGCGTTCCTGGTCAAGACGTACAACCGCACGCCGTTCCATCCGCGCGATGGCAAAGGCGCGCGCCTGTACGACGCGGACGGCCGCGCCTACTGGGATCTGCTGGGCGGCATCGCCGTGAACGTCCTCGGGCACAAGCACCCGCGCCTGATGAAGGCCATGAAGGACGCCACGCTGCTGCACGTCTCCAATCTGTACTACCACCCCGCGCAGGGGATTCTCGGCGAGAAGCTCGTGCGCGCGTCGGGGATGAACCGCGCCTTCTTCTGCAACAGCGGCACGGAAGCCAATGAAGCCGCGCTGAAGTTCGCGCGCCTGGCCACGAAGAAGACGAAGCTGGTCGCGCTGGTCGAGTCGTTCCACGGACGCACGCTTGGCTCTCTCTCCCTGACCGGGCACGATGCGTATCGCGAGCCGTTCGCGCCGCTCGTGCCGGGCGTGAGCTTCGTGCCGCCGAACGACATCGCCGCGCTGGAAGCCGCCGTCGATGACGACACCGCGGCGATCTTCCTCGAGCCGGTCATGGGCGAGGGCGGGATCATCCCGCTCGACGACGAGTACCTCATCGCCGCGCGGCGCATCGCCGATCTGCACGGCACTCTCCTCGTCCTCGACGAGATCCAGTGCGGCCTCGGACGCACCGGGTTCCTGTTCGCATTTCAGAAGAGCGGTATTCATCCCGACATCGTCACGCTCGCCAAGCCCCTCGGCGGCGGGCTGCCGCTCGGCGCGGTGCTCACCGGCGACGCCATCGAAGGCGTCGTGAAGCCCGGCCATCACGGCACGACCTTCGGCGGCAACCCCGTGGCCTGCCGCCTCGGCGCGATCGTGCTCGAAGAAACCGGGAAGCTCCTGCCGCGCATCAACGAAGTGGGCGAATGGTTCGGCGCCGAGCTGCGCAAGCGCAACTTCGGCGAAGTGCGCGGCTCGGGCCTGATGTGGGGCATCGAGCTCGATCGTCCGGCCAACGCCGTCGCGCGCGAGCTGCTCGATCACGGCTTCGTCGTGGGCACGGCGCGCGAGAAAGTCATCCGCCTGTTGCCGCCGTACAACGTTCCGAAGAAAGCACTCATCGAATTCATGGACGCGCTGGGCGTCATCCTGAGCAACGCGAAGGACCTTCCAGCGAGCAACGGAGAAGGTCCTTCGGCGTCTGCGCGCCTCAGGATGACACCCGGTCACAAGGAGAAAGCAGCGTGAAGAAAGTCGCACTCGCATACAGCGGAGGTCTGGACACCTCCATCATCATTTCCTGGCTGAAGGAGAACTACGGCTGCGAAGTGGTCGCGGTCGCGGTGGACGTCGGCCAGGCCGAGGAGACGACGGGGCTGGCGCAGAAGGCGTACAGCACCGGTGCGATCGACTTCCATCTCGTCGATGCGAAAGAAGAGTTCGCGGCGGACTACCTCTTCCCCGTGCTCAAGGCCGGCGCGATCTACGAGCGCGACTACCTCCTCGGCACCTCCACGGCCCGCCCGCTCATCGCGCGCAAGCAGGTCGAGATTGCACTCGCCACCGGTTGCGATGCGCTCGCGCACGGCTGCACCGGCAAAGGCAACGACCAGGTGCGCTTCGAGCTGGCCTACCAGTCGCTCGCGCCGGAGCTGGAGATCGTGGCGCCGTGGCGCGAGTGGGACATCGTCTCGCGCGAAGACGCCATCGACTAC
>DATLBM010000479.1:0-2746 GCA_035526885.1 Thermoanaerobaculia bacterium
AGAAACTCGCGATACTGCGTCGAGTACGGAATCGTCGCCAGACGATCGCCCTCACGGCGCACCACGGTGAACAGCCCCTGCAGCGCGTCCTTCTGCTCCGGATGCGCGGCGATGTAGCGATCCATCTCTTCCTTCGTGAGATCGGCCGGATAGAACGCCGCGCCTTCCGGCTTGTGTCCGGCCGCGCCGAACGGCGCGATGAACGGCTCGTCCTGCGCGAGGCGGTCCCAGCGCCCCTTGTTGGCGATGAAGTAGTCGTAAGCCGCGCGATCGCGAGCGGAGCGCGAGGCCTGCGCGGCGAGGCGCTGGCGGTAGTCGGGATTCTGCTCCGACACCTGTCGCCAGTAGATCTCGTCGATGGATTTCGACGCCTCGATCAGCTTGGCCACGACGGCGCGCTCGTTTTCGTTGAGCAGCGAGCGGTCGTAGTCGATGGCCACTTTCGGCAGTTGGCGCAGGCGCTCTTCGACTCCGGGCAGGACTTCGAGCGCGCCCTGCGACGAAGCGGCGGATTCGGTTTGGGTCGGCATGTTGGCGGTTTGACAGGCGAGCGGCAGGAACGCGAGAACGGCAAGGAGCTTCTTCATGACGTGCCGGATTCTATGCAATCATCGGGCTGCGCAATGATCATCGAGTGCCCATCCTGCAAATCGAAGTACCAGTACGACGAGGAGCGGTTCGAGCGGAAGGCGTCGAAAAAGATCAAGTGCGCGCGCTGCCAGCAGATCTTCGAGATCCGCAATCCGGCCTTCGCGGTGCGCCAGCCGGAGGCCGTGCTGGCCGGCGACCGCACCATGACCGGCAAGACGGACACGACGAAGAAGGTGCCGGACACCACCGAGCAGTCGCCCCTTCCGCAACCGGTGAAAGCCGAGGCGCTGCAACTGCCGGCCGGCAAACGGCTGTCGCTGGCGATTCTCGACGGTCCCGATGCGGGCCAGGTCTACCGCATCGACCGCCCGCGCGTGACCATCGGCCGCTCCGGCGCCGACCTCACGCTCAACGACAGCGAGGCGTCGCGCCAGCACGCCGCCATCGAGATCCGCGACTCCGCCTTCACCCTGACCGACCTCGGCTCGACGAACGGCACGCTGGTCGGCGGCGAGAAGATCGCGGACGCGGTGGAGCTGACCGACAAGTCGGAGTTTCAGGTCGGCGCGACGACGCTGATGCTCATCGTCACGGAAGACCATTGAACGAGCTGTCCTCGCTCTGGCGCCATCGCCAACTCATCGCCGCACTCACCGCGCGCGATCTCAAAGCCCGCTACCGCGGCTCGGTCCTCGGCTATTTCTGGTCGCTGGCCAATCCGCTGCTGCTGCTCGCGGTCTACACGCTGGTCTTCACGAAGTTCTTCCCGACGACCGTCGTGCAGCCGTTTCCGCTGTTTCTCTTCTCCGGAATCCTGCCGTGGACATTTTTCAGCGCTGCCGTGCTCGAGTCGACGTCGTCGATCTCCGCGAACGCGGGGCTGATCAAGAAGGTGATGTTTCCGGCCGAGGCATTGCCGCTGGTGGTGGTGCTGTCGCACCTGGTGCACTTCGCGCTGGCGATTCCGATCCTGCTCGCGGCCATTCTCGCGTTCGCGGCCATGGGCAAGTTCACGCTGACGTGGACGATCCTCATCGCGCCGCTGCTGATGCTGCTGCAGACGATGTTCGTGGCCGGCATCGCCATGACCGTCTCCTCGGCATCCGTGCTCTTTCGCGACCTGCGCGACATCGTGGCCAACCTGCTGCAGCTCGGCTTCTTCGTCACGCCGATCATCTATCTGATCGACAGCATCCAGTCGCGCGCTTTGCGGGCCATGCTGCGCGTGAATCCGATGACGCCGTTCGTGGTGGCGTATCAGGACGTCTTCTTCTTCGGCCGTCTCCCGAATCTGTCGGACACGGTGCTGATCCTGACTTATGCGTTCGGATCGCTGATGCTGGGCTTCTTCGTGTTCGACCGCCTGCGCGACACGCTGGCGGAAGCGATCTAGATTCTCTCGATCATCCACACCAGGCCCATCGCCGCGATCATCACCGACGCCGGCACGAGCACTCTGCGCCGGTACCACACGCGCTCGCGCGTCCAGCTCGTGACGAGCAGCCACGCCGCGGCGATGACCGCCAGTTGTCCGAGCTCCACGCCCGCGTTGAAAGCGACGAGCGCCGTGACGAAGTCGCCGCCCAGCTCGCGCAGCACGCCGGCGAAGCCGAGTCCGTGCAGGAGGCCGAACGTGAAGACGAGCGCGACGCGACGCGGACTCACTTCGCGCACGATCAGGTTCTCCACGGCGATGAACACGATCGAGAGCGCGATCAGCGGCTCGACGATGCGGCCGGGCACGGACACGACGCCGTACATCGCCAGCGCCAGCGTGATCGAGTGCGCGAGCGTGAACGCGGTCACCTGCGCCAGCACGTCCTTCGCGCGGCGCGTGATGAGAAACATCCCCAGCACGAAGAGGATGTGATCCGCGCCGAGAGGGATGATGTGCGTGATTCCGAGAAGCAGGTACTCGGCGAAGGTGCCGCGCCGCGTGAACGGTTCCGACGCCGCATCGCCGTCGATCCATTGCGTGACGCCGTTCGTCGTGAGCGGATACTTCGAGTACGCGAGATCGAACTGCCACCGGAACGCGCCGCGACGCGTGGCGCCGGAGTAGCGCACGCCATCAGCGAGCAGCGTGACCGTGGGGATGACACGCTGTTCGCCGAAGGAGACGTGCGCCACGTCCAGCAGAGACGCGCCGCGGCGC
>DATLBM010000480.1:0-11817 GCA_035526885.1 Thermoanaerobaculia bacterium
GAACGGCGGGCCGGGCCGGGCGCGCAATCACGGGGTGTCGCTGGCCACGGGGAGATTCGTGGTCTTCATCGGCGACGACACGGTGCCGGAGCCGCGCTTCCTCGCCGAGCACGCGCGCGTTCATCGCGAAGCAGGCGACGACCCGCTCGCGGCCTGCCTCGGCTACACCGGCTGGCCGCGCCACGAGCACGTCACCGCCTTCATGGACTACATCAACGACTACGGCCTGCAGTTCGGCTACAAGCTGATCCAGGACGGCGCGGTGGTCCCGTTCAATTTCTTCTATACGTCGAACATCTCCATCGATCGCGAGGTGCTCCTCGCGCATCCGTTCGACACGACGTTCCCGTCGGCGGCATGGGAAGACATCGAGCTCGCGTACCGCCTCGATGCGAGGGGACTGAAGATCCACTACAACGCGCGCGCCGTGACGCGGCATCATCATCCGATGAGCGTGGACTCGTTCGCGCGGCGGCAGTACACGGTGGGCAAGTCGGGCGCGATTTTCTACGAGAAGCATCCCGAGCTGGGCCACTTCCTCGGCGTCTTCGAACTGCAGACGCGCACGCTGGCGTCGGAAGCGCAGCTCTCCTGGCTGCGACGCCGCGCGCGCCTCGGCGAGAAGTTCCGCCTGCTGGCGCGGCCGCGCGTCTTTGAGACGCTGATGAGGGAGCACTACCTGCGCGGCCTACGCGATGGACTGGAAACTCAGCGATGAGAGATGAGCGATGAGCAAAGCCGTTGACTGCTCATCGCTCATCGCTCATCGTTCATCGCTCCGAAATGTCGTTCATCACGTTTGAAGGTCCCGAGGGCTCGGGCAAGACGACGCAGCAGCAGCGCGTGGCCGCGTATCTGCGCGAGCGCGGGCGCACCGTCGTCGCCACGAAGGAGCCGGGTGGGACGCCGTTGGCGGACCGCATCCGCGCCATCCTGCTCGACTCGGCGAACGTGATCGATCCGATCGCCGAGGTGTTTCTGTTCGCGGCTTCGCGGAGACAGCACACGACGGAGATCATCGAGCCCGCGCTGGCGCGCGGTGAAGTGGTGCTGTGCGATCGCTACGCGGACTCGACGCTCGCGTACCAGGGCTTCGGACGGCTCATCGATCTCGATCGCCTGCGCGCGCTGAACGACTGGGCCACGGACGCGCTGAAGCCGCACGTGACGCTGCTCTTCGATCTGCCGGAGGAGACCGGCCTGCGCCGCGCGAACTCGCGCAACGCCGCGGCTTCGTCGGACGAGGGCCGCTTCGAGGCCGAAGATCTCCGCTTCCACCGCCGCGTGCGCGAGGGATATCTTGCGATGGCGGTGGCCGAGCCTTCGCGCTTCGCTACGATCGACGCGGACGGCACGATCGACGAAGTATTCGAACGCACACTCACGGCCTTGCGCGAACGCGCGCCGCAACTCTTCTCATGACCACGACCACCACTTCGCTCCTCCTCGACACCGCGCGCCGCGGCGAGCTGCATCACGCGATCATCCTGCACGGGCCGTCGCCGTCGCTGCTGCGCGACACGGCTGTGCGGCTGGCGAAGACGCTGAACTGCCTGCACGGCTCGACCAGCGACGACTGCGCGTCGTGCCTGCGCATCGACCGGCGCACGCATCCGGACGTGCACTTCATCGAGGCGGCGGCGGACAAGAAGCTGATCTCGATCGAACAGATCCGCGACATCGTCGGCGAGGCCGTGCTGCGCCCGTACGAGGGCCGCAACAAGGTCTTCATCATCGATCCCGCGGATGGACTCTCGGTGTCCGGTTCGAACTCGCTGCTGAAGACGCTCGAGGAGCCGGCGCGCGACACGACCTTCCTCCTCCTCACCCGCTCGCCGGACCTGCTGCTGCCGACGATCAAGTCGCGCTCGCAGCACATCTACGTCGGCGACACGGCCGCGCGGACGCTGACCGGGCCCCGCGAGGCCACGCGCATCCGCCAGGTGGCGCTGCTCGAGGAAGGCGAAGACCTCGCCGCGACGATCCTCGACCTGCTGCACCGCTACGCCACGCGCGGCGAGTCCGCGGCGCTGCTCGCGCTCGCCGCAATCGTCGCCGACCACGATGACGTCAAAGACGCCCTCGCCCTCCTCGGCGCCATCCTCTGCGACGTCGTGGCCCTCGACCCCGCGGAATCGCTCGACCCGAAGAAGCTGAGCGAGATCCGCGAGCACATCCCGCGCGAACGTCTGCTCGCCGCCGCGGACGCGGCCATGGCCGCCATTCGCTGGCTGGCGGTGAATGCGGATGTGCGGTTGCTGGCGGAGTCGGTCGTAGCCGCGCTGGTGGCGTGACGCGGACGGCGGTTGCTGGTTTCCCACCCGGCCACACACCCGTTGCTGGGTTGCCAGGCCATGACCGACCCAGCAACGGGTGTGCGGGCGGGTGGAAAACCGGCAACGGGCGGCGCGGGCGGGCGCGAGCAACGGCGCGGCGGCTCCGCCGCCGCGCTGGTGGGCTGACGGCGCTCGCGACCAGATAACTTCACGAATCCCGGGTGCCGCACGTGTGATGAGCGTTTGAGCAACCCGACGTACTCCGTCTTCTTCGACAACGACTCGACGCTCGCCGGCACGGCGTGTCTCTATCAGATTCTGACTTCGCCGCCCTCCGGCGCGTATGTCGTGGCCTGGCTCGCGTCGTATGCGTACCCGACATCGACGATCGAGTTTTCCTGGAGTCCCGTATGGGATTTCGTCTGGTCCCAGTCGGGCCAGTTGGGCGGCGGCGGAGCGGTCATCAACGCGGGACAGGTGTGGCCGGTGACGAGCATGTTGACGGCCAATCAGGTCACGCTGACTTCCGGCAACGGCACCTTCACGTTCGAGTCGCAGACGTCGGGTACGACCGCGAACGCCCTTTACATCGAGCAGGACGACACGATTCCGGCTTATGCCGCGGCAGCCGGGATCGGGATGGACGGCGCGGCGGTCTGCGTCGTTCAGGCCTCCCCGAACGTCACCGTGTCTTTCACACTGCAGAGCGAGTACTGGATCGCTTTCGGAACGTTCACGAGCGGTCAGACCCTTCAGCCGCCGATCAACGGAGCTGTGCAGGTCTCATTTCCCGCCAACACCTATGCGATGACGGCCACCCTCGGCGCGAACAATCTCATCACCGTGGAGGCCACGCCGGACATCGAGGCCGCTCGCGCGGACGTCCGCCGGTCCCGCGTCCGTTTTGGGTTCTGACGCCTCTACATACAGCAGGCGTGCCGTCAAAATTCACGAATCCCCTCCATCATTCGTGAAGCCAGAGAGAGTGCCGGCGAAGCCGGTAAGAGGTCCGGAGCGGAAGCGCATGCAGGTCTCGACCCCGACCCGCCACCCGGCGAGGTGTAGCTCGAGGTGCGTGCACGCGGATGACGATCCGGCGAGGTATCCATCCGCTTGCACGACCCTCGTCGCAGCAGCAAGGGCACCGAAGACAGCGGCGAAGTTCCATTCGCGGACGCGTGGGAGACCCATCAGCGCGCCGTGTATCGCGCCTGTCTCACCCTCCTCGGCGGCCGCCGCGACGACGCGGACGAAGTGTTCAGCCGCGTGGCCATGCAGGCATTTCAGAAATGGCCGCGGCGATGGAACGACGACGCACATGCGAAGGCGTGGCTCCTCGCGGTCGCGCGCAATGCATGCGTCGACCTTCATCGCGAGCGCATGCGCAGCCGTGAAGTGAGCCTCGACGCGGCGGCGCACGACAGGGCCGCACCCACGGAGCTGATCACCGCCGCAACCGATCCGGAACGCGCGCTCCTCAGGGCAGAAGACCGGCGGCGGTTGCGCTGCACGATGCGCCGCCTGCCGGCGCGGTTGCGCGTCGTGGCGGAGATGCACTTCGTCACGGAGATGAGCTACCGCGACATCGCGCGCGAGCTCGGCATCTCCGAGCCGAACGTGCGCAAGCGCGTACAGCACGCTCGCGCGGCGCTCCGGCACGGCATCGACGCCATCGGCATCGCCACGCGCAATGCCGGCGAGCGCGGACGTGCCGAGGCTCCGGCCGTCGCCGTGCCGGTGCAGGTGACGTGCGGCGCATCGCTGCCGCGCCGGCGCGACGCGTTGCAGCGCTACATCGCGCACCATCCGCGCGGATGGCGCAAGCGGCTCGAGCTCGCGCGCACGCTCGCGGCCATGCGCGAGTTTGACGAGGCCGCCCTTCACTACCGTTACGTCGTCGCACGGCAGCCGTTTCCGCTGCAGCCGTGGATCGAGCTGGGAGCAGTCCTCGAAGCCCTCGGAAGCGTCGACGAGGCGGCGGAAGCCTATGCCGAAGGCGCGCGGCAGGCAGGCCGGGAGAGAGATCGCGAGCAACTGCGCGGACTGGCCGCAGCCGCCGGTCGCGCGCGCGGACATGAGTGACGGAAAGATTCACGTATGGATCTGCGCCGGCGTGTCTCGTGTGAATCGCCGGCAGCGCCACAGCAAATCCATCTGCCGGGAAAAAGGAGAAATCATGTCGAACGGCAGCAGCGGCACGACGTACAGCCTCGTCTTTCAGAACAACTCCATCAACACCTGGACCGCGGCGGTCTACCAGCAGGCGCCCAACACCGGCACACAGGACGTGATGTCCCTGGCGTGGTTCGCCGAGGCGGCGGCGCCGACGACGCAGGTGGTCTTCACGTGGGAGATCGACTACTCGTTCGTGTGGTCGCAGACCGGCACGCTCGTGCCGGGCGTCCTGTTCGCCGCGTCCCAGACGTGGGCTACGAATCCGAGCGGGGCGAACAACCAGGTCACCTTCACTGACGAGCCTCCGTTCACGTTCACGAACCAGACCGCCGGCCCGCAGCAGGGCACGCTGTACATCAACCAGGACGGCACGATCCCGGAGAACACCGCCGCCGTCGGGATCGCGATGAGCGGCGCGGGCACGTTCGTCGTGCAGGCCGAGCCGAACATCCTGGCCTCGTTCACGCCGACGCCGAACTACTGGATCACGTTCGGCCAGTACACGCAGGGGCAGGTGATGGACATCCAGGAGATCACCAACTCCGCGCAGATCGTGTTCCCGCCGAACGTCTACTCGATGACGGCCATCCTGAACGCGAACAACACCTGGACGGTGCAGACGACCGAGCAGACGAATGCCGCGCTCGTGTCCGCGCGCCGGAAGAACCGCCGCGCTCTCTGGGGTGCCGCGAAGTAAGCGCAGGAGGCGGGGGCGGCCGTCGCGGCAGCCCTCGCCTCACAGGAGAAAACGCGATGTCCATTCGTGCGATGCAGCGATGGCTCCTCGACTCCGCGGCCCTGACCACCACGGCTCTGCCGGTGCCGTTCTACCTGCAGCAGCAATCGCTCTGGTGCTGGGCCGCGTGCGTCGACATGGCGGTCGTGTACTACAACACCGCGGCCGTGCAGCAGTGCGAGATCGTCAACTACACGCTCGCGCGCACCGACTGCTGCTCGAACCCGGGCTCCGGCTGGTGCAACACGTCCATCCCCGGCGCGTGGTTCGCCGGGATCTACAACCACTACGGCATCGCCAACTGCGTTCCTTCCGCCGCACCGGCGACGTTCACGCAGGTGCAGGCGGCCATCGCGGCGAACCGCCTGCTCGCAGCGGGGTTGAGCTGGACGGCGGGAGGCTCGCACGTGACGCTCGTGACCGGCTTCAGCACCGACGGCGGCAGCTTCGTCCTGGTCAACGATCCCGGATTCGGCGGCTCGATGTGGGTCACGTACGCGGGGCTGCTCTACGGATACGGCCTGGGCAACTGGGTCGAGACCTGGACGATGTGGGTCTAGCGGGAGGCGACGATGATCGAGGCAGATTCGATTCCCCAGCATCTACTGAACAGTGCACGCGCGGAGATTTCGAAGCATCGGAACAAGCTCGCATCGCTGCCCGGAGGCTCGTCGGAAGAAGGAGCGCTCTCCCTCGGCGAGAGTTTCTCCGTCTGGACTCTGCAGCGCGGCTTCGAGGATGGAGCGAACGACCCGCGGGCCTTCGCGCAGATCGGCTTCTGGCAACAGATCTACGTGGCGGGACGCGCCTCCGCATTCGCGAGACTCGCGCTCGCCGACAACGACCTGGCGCTGGAAATGATCGGCATCGTCGACGTCGTGCCGGCCATCGACACCGCGATCCAGTGGCTCGACGACAACGTCTCTGCGGACTGCGTCGTCCGCCTGCTGATCGTCCCATTCGCGCACGCGCACCTCTTCTGGCTGCACGGTCCGGAAAACCAGATCGTGCCGATCGACCGCCCGCTGGGCACGCTGCAGCCGCTCGCGCTGTATTCGCTCGCCGAGTTCTTCGCCGCGGCCACGGAGGCGCGGCGGCACGTCAGCGCTGACAGGATAGGGTGAATGGGGTTGCTGGTTTCCACCCACCCGCACACCCGTTGCTGGGTTTACCAAGCGCATCACGCAGACCCAACCCCAACAACCGGTGTGCGGCCGCCCGGAAAACCAGCAACGGGCGGCCGGGCGGTGGAAAACAGGTGCGGCGCCCAGCGCCGCGCCGTAACCGGTTACAAAAAATCGACCCCGCCGTTTCCGGCGGGGTCGTGGGTGTGATTCTTACTGGATGGTTGGCTTGAACGGCTCGGGTGGCGTGCTTTGGGGTCGGTAAGATTCAAGGAAGAGTTCAAGAGGCAGAAAAACGAGGCAGGCTGGTGAAACAGAAAGCAGCTCTCGCCTGCCCATCCAGTAAACGTTGATTCATCGTTGCGGGCATTATAAACACGATCCGCCGACTTTGTGAAACTTTTCTCAATGTAACAGCGTCGTGACAACCCTCAGATCATCAAAAACATACGGCACTTTTGGTTATCGCTCGAATTCGTAAAGCCAAACGGTCGTTCGGTCCAGATTACTCCCGATCCTGTTACGAAATGAATGACCGTTCAGCGGCGGAGGCTGGGGATCGGCTAGTCTCGGAATCCATGAACGACCTCCAGCGGAAACGCACCGAGAAGACCGTCCGGGACTTCGTCGCAAAGCGAAGGCCGCCGGTTCACCTCCGCGACAAAGTTGATCTGAGCTTCCGCTTCGACGGCCGATTCATCGAAATCTTCGAAATCCGACCTCGGTGGAACGATCCGCGTGAACGAATCGAGGAAGCGATCGCGAGAGCTCGATACGTGAAGTCGCGCAATACCTGGCGCGTCTACTGGCAGAAGGCCGACTTCAAGTGGCACAAGTACCCTCCTGCGCCCGAGGCGAGCACGGTGGAAGCCTTCCTGAAGTTGGTCGACGAAGACCAGTATGGATGCTTCTTCGGATGAAGCGAACGCCCCTCAGCGGAACCGCGGATCGAGCGCTGCCGCACGCGGCGTCAGCGAGCGCGTCAGCGACAGGTGTCCCGCCAACGTCTCCGCCGGCGTCCCGTTCACCACGATGCGAACGCGCCGCGCGTCCGCGAAGTTGGCGGTGAGGGTTTGCACGAGGGCGTAGGCGGACATCAGCTCGTCGTGACTGCCCGTGCCCCAGCCCTGCGTCAGCGTGTTGCCGCCCAGGTCGACGATGACCGTGCCGCCCGGGAGCAGATACGTGCCGCGCACGACGGTGTCCGCGGGGAAGACGCGTCCGAGGGGCGGTTTCGACGGGCCTTTCATCAGCTCGCGTACGACCATGGGCATGGCCGCGGCGGGACTCTCCGGCAGCGCGACGTTGCGCGTCTCCGCGCCGAGGAGCATGTCCGGCGTTTCGAAGTAGAGGCGCACCGGGCGCACGGTGACTTTGTTCGCGGCGGCCAGGTTCGCCGCCGTCTCGTTCTTCTTCCCACAGGCGATGATCAGAAGGATCAGCGCCGCCACTGCGAATCGCTTCACTCCGTCCTCGTCTGCGCTGGCGTTCCGGGAGCGGTCGTGGTGGTGGTGGTGGTCGTCGCGGGAGCGGGTGTTGGCGCGGGCGCAGGCGGAGCAGGCTGGATCAAACCGATGCGCGTTTCGTAGTCGGTCTTGTATCGCTGCACGGCGCGCGTGAGCGCGTCCACCATCAGGTTCTGAAACTCCTCGCTCTGCAGCTTCGCCTCTTCCTCGGGATTGGTGATGAAGCCGACTTCCACCAGCGCCGCGGGCATCGTCGCCCCGACCAGCACCTTGAACGGCGCCTGCTTCACGCCGCGGTTGGCGACGGAAGTCGCGGCGTTCATCTCCTCCTGAATGGCCTGCGCGAAGCGGCTGGACTCGCCGAGGTAGGCCTGCTGCGCGAGATCCCAGAGGATGAGATTGAGGTCGCTGGCCGCGCTGGACACCGATGCGGCGTTCTCCGTCTCCGCCGCTTTCTTCGCCAGCTCGTCCGAGGCTTCGAGCGAGAGAAAGTACGTCTCCGAACCTTTCGCCCCTTTCACCACCGCCGCGTTCATGTGCACGGACAGAAAGAGATCGGCCTTGTACTGATTGGCGATGGCGGTGCGCTGATCGAGCGAGACCACGCTGTCGTCCTCGCGCGTGAGCACGATGCGCGCGCCGGTCTTCCGGGCCAGCGCGTTCGCGAGCTTGCGGGCGATGGCGAGGGTGAGGTCTTTTTCCATCAGACCGCCGGGGCCGAGGGCGCCGACTTCCTTGCCGCCGTGGCCGGGGTCGATGACGATCGTGCGGATGCCCGGCAGCTCGGCCGGTTTCGGCGGCGTCTGCAGCGGAACCGTTCCGCCCTGCGCGGGCGTGGCGGCCTTGCGGAGATCGAGGACGATGCGCGGCGGATTGTCGAGCTGATACGCATCGCCCACGACGTCGGGCGCCGTCAGCGTGATGCGCAGCTCCGCCGCGGCGAAGGTCACCTTGGCGATGTACGGATCTTCGTAGGTCTGCTCGGGAAACGGCGCTTTGACCGGCGCGCGGAAGCGCACGAGGTACGCGTTCGGCTCCTTGACGATGTTGTAGTCCGCCGGCGCGCTGAGCGTGATCACGATCTTGGAGATGTCCTGCACGTTCGCGACGGAGACCTGCGCGGAGACCGTGTCGCGCGTCTGCGGCTTCACGCTGAGCACGTGCGCGGCCGCATCCCAGGAGACATCCATCGCGGAGATCTTCGAAAGGAGTCCCTGATAGAACTGCCACGGCACGAACGGTTTTCCCTCGATGACGATCGGCGGCACGGGCATCTCGATGAGGTCATCGCGAATGACGCCGAAGCGCGAGTCGGGTGCGAACGCCGCGGTGCTGCCGCCGATGCTCACGCGTGTGCCGTTCGCGTCGGCGGCGATGGTGCCGCCCAACGCGGCGGTGACCTGTTCGGCGGAGACGTAGGTCTGGCCGGACTGTTCGACGTACGTGAACGGGCGATCGCCCGCCGCCATGCGCACGATGCCCTGACCGGACGCGGAGGCGGCGGTCTGCGCGAGCACGATCGAGGCGATGGCGAGAAGAAGGAGCGCGCCGAGAGGGAGGAGACGTTTCATGGTGACGGCGCGGCGATTATCGCATGGTAGATTTTCCGCCATGCTTCGCCGAATGCTCCTCCTCGCGCTCTTCGCCCTGGCCGCCTGCAAACGCGGTGAAGACTTCAAGATCTCCAGCAACCCCACCAGCGTGCGCGGCTGGGTGATGGACGTGAAAGGCGCCAGACGCGGCGAGACGATCGAGCTGGAGCTCGCCCGCCGCACGGAGCTCTTCGCCAACACCTCGGTCTGGGTCGAGAACGTGGCCTACGCGACGGGCGGCATCGCCGAGAACGGCTCGTTCATCGTGCTCGACGTGCCGCCGGAAAACGCGACGCTGGGATTCAACGCGCCGGGCGCGGAGACGGGACGCGTGGAACTGCGCGGCGTGCCCGCGAACGCGGACGTGCTCATCCCCAGCATCATTCTGCAGAACGGCGGCGCGACCGTGCACGATCCGTCGAAGATCCTCGTGCGCATCGGAGGCGACGTCGACAAGCCGCGGCCGACGGGCAAGACCGCGAAGGTTGCCGGCTACGACGTGCCCATCATGGAAGTGCCGATGGCGTCGCTGGAGGACCGCCGCCAGTATCCGCCGGTGCCGGGCTATCGTCCCGTGGCCACGGTGCGATAGCGCTCGGCTTCGTCGACGTTGCCGATCGCGCGCAACGCGTCGACGATCGCGGCTCGCGCGCGAACGTGCGTGGGATCGATGTTCAACGCCTCGCGCCAGGCATCGATGGCGCGCAACGTGTCGCCGCATTCGCGATGGGCGTCGCCGAGGCGGACCCACGCGGCGGTGAGGTTGGGGCGAAGGGCGAGCGCGCGCTCGTAGAACGGAATGGCCTCGCTGGCGCGTCCCGCTTCCGCCAGAAACACACCGGCGTTGAACACCGCCTCGGGACGCGTCAACTGCGCCAGCGCGCGGCTCGCGGAGAGGCGATCGCGATCGACGGCGACGCGCGCCAGCGCCAGCCACTCGCGCGCCAGCTCCTGCTTCGGATCGCGATCGAGGATGAACTGCGCGGTCTTCGCCAGCGATGACCATTGCCGCTGTTTGAGCTGGGCGGAAGCGAGATCGAGATACGGGTCCAGCTCCACGGGCTTGCGCTCGCCGATGAGCTGTTCGAGACGGCGCATCGCACTGGCGCTGCCGGTGGTGCGCACGAGGGCGATCGTCGAGTAGAGCTCGTCGTCAGTGTCGACGCGCGTGATCAGCGGCTCGCGCTCCGCGCGCGGCGCGAGAAAGTCCGCCGGCGCGGGATTGCGGCGGATGAAGTGATCGGTCATCACCGTGTGCACGACGTCCTGAGGCCGCCGCTTCGGCATGTGACAGGAGACGCAGTCCTCGCTGATGCGATGCGGCGCCTGGTGACACGACAGGCATGCCTTCCTGTAGTCGTTGTCCTTGCGATGCGGGTCGTGGCAGGTCAGGCAACTGAGCCGGCCTTCGCTCTCTCTGAAGCAGCGGCTCTGCTCGAGGCGGTACGGATGATGGTTGATCTCGAAGCGCTCGGCGCGCGGCATCGACTCTTCGTCGACATCGAGGCGCACGGCGTAATCGGCGAGCGGCTGGCCGGGACGGAATGAATAGATGTCGCGGCCGAAGCGGCGCATGCCGGGCATGATCACCGTCGGCTGCATGTGGCACTCGTAGCAGATGTCGTTGCGCAGCTTCGCCGATAGCCGCGCGGGATTGACGATCGACCGGCGCGTCTTCGTGCGCGCGTGCTCGGCGCCGGGACCATGACAGCGCTGGCAGCCGATGCCTTGCGGCAGCTCCGCGGGAAAGGACTGCGATCGCCAGTACGAAAGCTTTTCATCAGCGACGCCCGGATAGGCGTTGTGGCAGAACATGCACTCGTGCCGCACTCGGCGCGTGACGCCCTCGTGATCGGCGCGGTCGTAGCCGGGCGACATCGCCCACTCTTTCGATTGCGAGTACCAGCCGAGCGGCAGCTGGTACAGCTCGCCGGACGGCACGCGATAGAGGTACGTGCGCGCGTGATTGCCGGAGCCGACGATCCAGTCGACGGTCTTCTCGTAGACGTGAATCGGCGCGCCGTCCGCGGCCAGTTGCCAGCGGCGGAAGACGACGTCGCCGCCGCGACGGCGCATCTCGAAGTACTGCTTCGACGGCTCGTGAAAGAAAGGCGGCGCGTTGAAGTCCTCGATGACCGCCGAGCCGCGCGCGGCGTAGAAGGACTTGCTCATGCCGACGTGCTGATACGTCTTGGCGCGATCCGCATGGCAGCTCGCGCACGCGGCGTCGTCGATGTAGCCGCTGAGCAGAAGCGCGGCGAGGAGCATGGAATGAAGTGTAGCGGCACTCGCGTGTCATCCTGAGCCAAGGCGCGGCACTGGCATGTCATCCTGAGCCGAGGCGCAGCACTCGCGTGTCATCCCGCGCCGAGGCGCGGCACTGGCGTGTCATCCCGCGCCGAGGCGCAGCACTCGCGTGTCATCCCGCGCCGAGGCGCGGCACTCGCG
>DATLBM010000481.1:0-9894 GCA_035526885.1 Thermoanaerobaculia bacterium
CGAGACGCCCGCCGGACGGGTCGACTCCACGAACGCGATGGCGATGCCTTTCGGCGTGCCGATCGGATCGCTGACGTCGCCGACTTTCGCGGCGAACACCCACTGCGACAGCGGCTGGTTGTTCCCGAGGCCGCCGACGGCGTCCGAGCGGCCGAAGAAGCCGCTGTCGTTCGACGTGAGGCGTCCCGTGGCCAGCGCCGCGAACTTCTCCGCGTCGCCGGGCTTGCTGGCCTTGATCTGCGCGTTGACGCGGTTGATCTCGGCCTTGGCGATGTCGCGCGACATGTCGTTGGCGAGCTTCGCGCCGAGGGCCGGACGCGCGTCTTCGAACGACTGCACCGTCTCCGCGCGGCGCTCGAGCACCTTCACGATGTGATAGCCGTACTCCTGCGTGCGGATCGGATCGCTGATCTGGTTCAGAGGAATGGAGAAGACGGCGCGCTCGAACGGCTCGACCGTCTGGCCCATGTCCACCCAGCCCATGTCGCCGCCGTTGTTCGACGACGACTGGTCCTGCGAGTTCTGGCGCGCCAGAGTGGCGAAGTCCGCGCCGGCGCGCAGTTGCGCGACGATCGCCTCGGCCTTCGCTTTCGCGGCAGCGTCGGCCTGCGGCGGGATGCCCGGCTTGGCCTCGATGAGGATGTGCTGCACGTGCGCCGAACCGGGGCGCTTCAATTCATTCTTGTTCGTCTCGTAGGCGCGGCGGAGCTCCGCGTCGGTAGGACGGATCTCGGCGCGGATCTTCGCGTAGTCCGCGAGGATGTAGCGCACCTTGCGCTGTTCGCCGTGCGTGTAGTCGGCCTGATGCGCCTTGTAGTACGCCTCGACTTCCGCAGGCGTCACGTTGATGGTCTCCGAAGGCGCGGAGGGCAGCAGCACGTAGCGCACTTTCGCGTTCTCATTGACGCGGCGGTACTCGGCGTCGACCGCTTTCGGCGAAACGACGACGGAGTTCTGGAGCGCGCTCTCCATCTTCTGCAGCGCGATCTCGCGCGAGAGGTCGGCTTCGAATTCGGACGCGTTCGCGTAGCCGAGGGGGCCGGTGACGTAGCGGTTGTAGAGCTCCATGCCGATGAACTTGCCGTTCTCGGTGAAGGACGGGATCTCCAGCAGTTTCTTGCGCACTTCCTCGGGACCCGCGTTCAGGTGCATGCGCTTCGCTTCCTGCGCCAGGAGGCGCTGGTCGACGAGCATGTTGATGACCTGCGTGGGGAGGTTCAGCTGCTGCGCCATCTCCGGAGTGAACTGTCCGCCGAACTGCTGGCGATACATCTCCTCGACGTTCTTGTAGGCGCGGTAGTAGTCGTTGTAGGCGATGGTCTCGCCGTTGACGCGCGCGGCATACGTCTTGGTGTCCTGACTCCGGCCGCCGAACGCGCCACCCAGGCCCATGTCCAGGAACACGAAGCCGAAGATGAACGCCGCGACGACGGCGAGAAGGACCCACTTCAGGTGATGGAAGCTGTCGCGCATTACTTTGAGCATGGAAACTACCTTTCGAAAGGGCCGCGTTGGGCCGGGGCTGGTCAGCGACCAAGAAAAAGCGGCGCAGTTTACCTATTCCCGCGGGCGGCGCCAACTGCTATAACTCACGCCGTTCGTTTCAGATGGCCAAAACACGGCAAACCGGCGCGGATATCGACTGGTATCTGATCTCCATCGAAAGGCTCAAGCAGATCGGCCTGGTGCTCTTTCTGCTCGCCCTCGGCATCGCCGGCTGGTGGTTCTGGCACGATCAGAAGACCAATCCCAAGACGAAGGCGGAGTCCGCCATCGCGGATGCGCGGCAGGCGCTGAACACGCTCGCGGCGTCGGCCGACTTCAACACGCACCGCACCGAGTTCAACCGCGCGCAGCAGAAGCTCGATGAGGCGAACACGCATCTGACCGCCGCGCGCTACGAGCAGGCGCACACGGTCGCCGTCGAGTCGCAGACCATCAGCCGTGCGGCGATGAGCGGCGGCGGCGATCTCGAAAGCGACGCGCAGTTCCTCACCGTCGAAGGCGACGTCAAGTATCAGAAAGGCGCCGCGGGCGACTGGAAGGACGCCGACGGCCACACGGCGCTCATGAACGGGGACTGGGTGAAGACCGGCGACCGCGCATCCGCCGAGCTGATCTTCTCCAGCGGCACGCTCTACACCGTCGGCCCGAATGCGCTGCTCGAGATCTACTCGACCATCAATCCGCAGACGAGCCGCAAGACGAACACGGTGAAGATGCGCGTCGGCTCGGTGGAAGTGGCGACGACGTCCGATGTCTCCACTGTGCGCACGCCGGGCACGCAGGTCGTCGTCGAGCAGCAGTCGGCCGCGCAGGTCGGCGTTGCGAACGAGCAGACCTCGGTCGTCAGCACGCGCGGTGCGGCGTCGGTCGCTCCGGAAAAGGGCGGCGACGCGATCCGCCTGGCCTCGGGCGAGAAAATCCGTTCGAACGCCGAGGGCTCGCTCTCGCCGGTCAAGAAGTTGACCATGCCGCCGGCGCTGCTCTCGCCCGGCGACAACCAGGTCTTCCAGCTCTCGCCGAGGCTGCAGGTGCAGATGATGTGGCAGCCGGAGACCGGCGCCGGCTCGTACGTGCTGCAGGTGTCGCGCTCGCGTTTGTTCTCGACGCAGGAGATCAACACGAAACGCGCGAAGACTTCGGCCACCGCGGAGGTGACGTCCGAGGGATCGTTCTACTGGCGCGTGGCCTCGGTGGGGCCGGACGGGGACGTTGGCCCGTTCTCCGCGTTCCGGAGGTTCCGCGTCAGCGGCGGCACGAAGAGCGGCACCACCACCGATCGCACGCCGCCGATGCTGCGCATGAAGGCGCCGTTCCACGTCGGCGGGCCGTACTACACGATCGCGGGCATCACCGAGGCGGGAGCGACGGTGTTCGTGAATGAAGAAGAGGTGGACGTCACGTCGGCGGGCGCATTCCAGAAGCTGGTCGCTTTCACGTCCATCGGCCGGAACGTGGTGGTCATCAAGGCCGTCGATGCGGCGGGCAATCAGAAGGTAGAATCGCAGTACGTCACGGTTGAAGAGTAGAAGTTCCCTCCAAGTGGTTCCCCTTTTGCACCGCGGCCGCAAGGCCCCATACGGAATCTCAATCAAGGAAAAGAAGACAAACGGATGGCTGTGAAATCGCTTCTCTCGATGTTCTCGAATGATCTCGCGATCGATCTGGGAACAGCGAACACCCTCGTCTACGCCAAGAACAAAGGGATCGTCGTGCGCGAGCCGTCGATCGTGGCGGTCAACAAGATCAACAACAACGTCGAAGCCGTAGGCAAGGAAGCGAAGGAGATGCTCGGCCGTACGCCGGGCAACATCGTCGCCATCCGGCCCATGAAGGACGGCGTCATCGCCGACTTCGAAGTCACGGAGAAGATGATCAAGTACTTCATCGAGAAAGCGCACGGAAGGCGCTTTCTGGTGAAGCCGCGCATCGTCATCTCGGTGCCGTCGGAGATCACGCAGGTCGAAAAGCGCGCGGTCAAGGACTCCGCGCTGCGCGCCGGCGCGACCGAGGTCTATCTCATCGAGCAGGCCATGGCCGCCGCGATCGGCGCCGGGCTGCCGATCACGGACCCGACCGGCAACATGATCGTGGACATCGGCGGCGGCACGACCGACGTCGCGGTCATCTCGCTGGCGGGCATCGTCTACTCGCGCTCGGTGCGCGTGGCCGGCAACGAGATGGACGACGCGATCATCCAGTACATCAAGCGCAAGTACAACCTGCTCATCGGCGAGCGCACCGCGGAACAGATCAAGATGGAGATCGGCTCCGCCTTCCCGCTCGATGAAGAGATGACCATGGAGATCAAGGGACGCGACCTCGTGGAAGGCGTTCCCAAGACCCTGGTGGTCAGCGACGAGGAGATCCGCGAGGCGCTGTCGGAGACGGTGGCCACGATCGTCGAAGCGGTACGCGTGGCGCTCGAGCGCACGCCGCCCGAGCTCAGCGCCGACATCATGGACAAGGGCATCATCATCGCCGGGGGCGGCTCGATGCTGAAGAATCTCGACCGCCGGCTGCGCGAGGAAACGGGTCTGCCGGTCACGCTGGCCGAGGATCCGCTGGCCTGCGTGGCCCTGGGAACGGGGCAGATGCTCACGGACTTCAATCTGCTGCGCAAGATTTCGATCGAGTAGTTGTTGCCGGTTGCCGTGTTGCCGGTTGCCAGGTGCGCCGCGCCCAGGAACACGGCAACCGGCAACCAGTAACAGCCACCGCAGGTGGCCCAGAATCTGCTGAGTCGCGTTTCCGAATATGGCAGTCCCTACCGACGTAATCCCCCGGCGTCCCACGCTCCTGTTCATCCTCGTTCTGGCACTGTTGTTCGTGCTGATGAGTCTGAGCAGCCGCACGCGGTACATCGGTGAAACGCGCACGATGTTCGAGCGCACGGTGATGACCATCTTCTCGCCCGTTCCGAAGTTCGTGAACTGGGTGGGCGGCACCGCGCAGGACATGCATCACGGCTATCTGGACATGCGCCGGGCCGTGAACGAGAACGTGGAGCTGCGCCGCAAAGTGGCCTCGCTCACCACCGAGAACCTCAAGCTGCGCCAGTCGGGCAGCGACATGCGCCGCCTGCGCAGCCTGCTCGCCTACGCCGAGCAGTTCGATTTCGAGACGTCGATGTCGCAGACGATCATGCTGGACACGGCGGGCCGCTTCAAATCGATCATCATCGACAGCGGCTCGGCGGACGGCGTGGAAGTGAACGACATCATCGCCAACGCCAACGGCCTGATCGGACGCGTGGTGCTGACCACGAACGACCTGGCCAAAGTGCAGCTGGTGACCGACAACAACTGCTCGGTCGGTTCGCTGATCGAGCGCACGCGGCGCCAGGGCGTCGTGCGCGGAAACGGCGGCGCCAGCGTGCAGATGTTCGACATCCCGTCGCTCTCGGACGTGCAGCCCGGCGACCGCGTGCTCACCGCCGGGATCGACGGCATCTTTCCGAAAGGCATCCCCATCGGCACCGTCGTGCGCTCGGAGCCGGGACAGTCTCTGTTCAAGACCGTGACGGTGAAGCCGTCCGTCGACTTCGGCACCATCGAGGAAGTGATCGTGATCCACACGCGGAAAATCCCGCCCTCTGTTGTGAGGTACGCGCCTTGAGGTGGCTGCGCTTTGCCATCGGGCTGCTCATCGCCCTGACCCTGCACTCGCTGCTCGACAGCTTCTATCCGAACGCGCTGGCGTTCTTCAATCCGTACGTGATCCTGGTCATCTACTACTCGATGGGCGGGAACATCCTCGGCGCGATCGTGGCCGGCGTGCTGGCGGGCTTCGTCCAGGACGCGTTCTCGAACGCGCCGTTCGGACTGCACGCCTTCTCGCTGACGGTGTGCGCGTACGTGGTGGCGTCGATCAACGCGCGCCTCGCGCTCCGCGGCTCGCTCGCCTTCGGGGCCTGCCTGGGCGGCGCGGTGATCGTGAACGAGCTGGTGATCTACGTGCTCGTGAACATCCTCATGAAACAGAAGATCGAAATGTTCGAGCAGGCCCTGCTCGTGAAGACGATCTTCACGCTGCTGTTCGGGATGCTGGTGTATCAGTTGCTCACGCTCTTCCTGCGCGAAGAGCCGATCGAGGCGACGCGCAGCAAGACGGCGTGGTGAACGTCACGTAGTCAGGAAAGATCACGACAATGCGCGTCTATCGCGACGATCAGAAGTTCCTTCAATTCCGCATCAACGCCGTGCTGTGGGGCATCGTGGCGGCGTTCGTCTTTCTGGCCGGCTCGTTCTGGTTCGTGCAGGGCGTGCAGGCGGATAAGTATCGCGGGCTGTCCGAGGCCAACGCGCTGCGCGAGATCGAGATCCCGCCCAAGCGCGGCCTGATCATGGACCGCCGCGGCAAGATCCTCGCGGACAACCAGGCCGCGTACGAGCTGCAGGTCGATCGCGTGGTCATGAAGCCGCTGGCGAAAGCGGACAAGCAGCGCCGCGAGAAGCTGGAGGCGTTCCTCGCGCAGATCCTTCAGATGCAGCCCGCCGAGGTGCATGCGCGGTGGGAGAAGGAATCGAAGGACACCAGCTACACGCAGCCCTTCACGCTGGCCGAGGACCTGAACATGTCGCAGGTCGCGGCCATTCAGGCGCAGTCGATCGTCTTCCCCGAGGTCAACGTCGTGCCGGCGCAGCGCCGGAACTATCCGTACGGCACCATGGCCGCGCACGTCCTCGGCTTCATCGGCGAGGTCAACGACAAAGAGCTGAAGAGCAACGAGGAGCTCGAGCAGGGCGATCTGATCGGCAAGCGCGGCGTGGAGCTGATGTACGACCAGTATCTGCGCGGCCGCGGCGGCGCCGAATACTGGGAGTACGACGCGGACGGACGCCGTCTCAGCGAATACGTGCCCGCGCGCAAGCAGCCGGTGCCGGGCGACAACATCTATCTCACCATCGACTTCGAGCTGCAGCGCCGCGCCGAGCAGTACTTCGCGGAGAACGAGATGGTCGGCTCGGCGGTGGTGCTGGACCCGCGCAACGGCGAAGTGCTGGCCATGGTCTCCTCGCCGGCGTACAACCCGAACGTCTACTCGAGCCGCTTCACGCCGGACGTCTACAAGACCATCACCAGCAACCCGTTCAAGATCGAGCTGAATCGCGCGATCCAGGGTCTGTACTCGCCGGGATCGGTCTTCAAAGTGGTCATGGCCATCGCCGGACTCTCGGACGGCGACATCACGCCGTCGACGGAGTTCGGCTGCGGCGGCAGCGGCGTGTTCTTCGGCCGGCGCTTCCGCTGCTGGAAGAAGGAAGGGCACGGCGGCGTGGACGTGCGCCGCGCCATGAAGGTGTCGTGCGACATCTTCTTCTACAACACGGGCGCGAAGCTGGGCGTCGACAAGATCAATGAATACGCGCACCAGCTCACGTTCGGCGAGATCTCGCACATCGATCTCGACGGTGAGCGCGCGGGCCTCGTGCCCTCGACGAAGTGGCGCACCGAGCATCCCGTGAAGGGCGACACGAAGTGGTATCCCGCGGAAACGATCTCGGTCGCCATCGGACAGGGTCCGCTGATCGTCACGCCGCTGCAGGTTGCCAACATGATGGCCGCCGTCGCGAACGGCGGAAAAGTGTTCAAGCCGCACGTCGTCAAATACGTCGATCGCGTGCAGACCGACGGCAAGTACAAGCGCTTCGCGGTTCCGAGCCGCGTGCTGCACCAGGTGGCGCTCGCGCCTCCGGCACTCAAAGCCGTGCGCGAAGGACTGTGGGAGGTCGTCAATCAGGAAGGCGGCACGGGCGGCAACGCGCGCGTCGAAGGTCTGGACATCTCCGGCAAGACCGGCACGGTGCAGGTCATCGCGCAGCACGGATGGGTCAAGGCGGAGTCGCTGCCGTTCAAGTATCGCGACCACGCGTGGTTCGCGTCGTTCGCACCGCTCAACAATCCGCAGATGGTCGTGGTGGTGTTCGTCGAGCACGGCGGCCACGGCGGCCTGGATGCGGCGCCGCTGGCGAAGCTGCTCTATGAGTCGGCGTTCCGCGATCAGGTCAACAACGCGCGCATCGACCTCAACAACCCCGAGACGCTGGAGCAGATCAAGGAAGGCGAGCTCCCGCTCCCCAGCACACGATGATCTTTCGCGACCGTGGCCCGTCCGTCGACTGGAACTTTCTCGGCACCGCCGTGGTGCTGGCACTGATCGGCGTCCTGCTGGTCTACAGCGCCACGTATTACGGCGATCCCACGCTGTCGACGGCGAAAAAACAACTTCTGTGGGTGGCCATCGGCCTGGCGCTGATGATCGCCTTCATGGTGGTCGACTATCACGTGCTGTTCGACATCGCGCCGATCCTGTACGGCATCGGCATCCTCCTGCTGCTCTACCTGATGGTGTTCGGCAAGCTCACCGCGAACGTGAAGTCGTGGATCCACATCGGCGGCTTTCAGTTTCAGCCGTCGGAGTTCATGAAGATCTTCACGGCGCTGATGGTGGCGCGCTTCTTCGACTCGAACGACCGCGCCTACCTGGACTTCCGCTCGTTCGTCGTGGTCATGGGCATCATCACGCTGCCCGTCGGACTGATCATCATTCAGCCGGACTTCGGCACCGCCGCGTCGTTCTTCCCGCTTTATGCGGTGGCGATGTTCTTCGGAGGCATCCGCGCGCGCGTCTGGGTAGCGATGATTCTGCTCGTCGCGATCGCACTGCCGCTGGGCTGGTTCGCGTTCCTCAAGCCGTATCAGAAGGAGCGCGTGATGATCTTCCTCAACCCGGAGCGCGATCCGCTGGGATCGGGCTACCAGGTCACGCAGGCGAAGATCGCCATCGGCTCGGGCGGCATCAACGGAAAAGGATTCCGCCACGGCACGCAGGCCAAGCTGGAGTTCCTCCCCGCCCGCCACACGGACTTCATCTTCGCGGTCCTCGGCGAAGAATGGGGATTCATCGGCGTGGTGATCGTGCTGGGGCTGTATCTGTTCCTGACCATTCAGGCGATGACGTTCGCCAAGCAGGCGCGTGACCGAGGGGGCACGTTCCTGATCATCTGCCTGATCGCGTTCATCATCTTCCACGTGCTGATCAACGTGTCGATGCAGATCGGCATCCTGCCGACGACGGGGATTCCGCTGCCGCTGATCTCGTACGGCGGCTCGTCGACGATGATGTTCTTCATCGCCATCGGGCTGATCCTGAATGTGGATATGCGAAGGTTCGTGAACGCGTAGGACCTATAGGCCCGACAGGACTTATAGGTCGTATAGCTTTTCGATGTCGCGGCGATCCTTCTTCGTGGGGCGGCCCGTTCCGCGCTCGCGCGCCACGACCGGCGCTTCGCGCACCTGCACGGGCGTTTCGTCGTCGTACATCGTGCGCGCTTGCTCCTTCGAGACGTTTCCTTCCGGCACGAACTGCACGATCACGCGACGGTAGCGATCTCCGCCGTCGTAGAACTCGACGACGTCGCCTTCCTTCACGACGGCGGCCGGCTTCACGCGCAAGCCGTTGATCTTGACCTTGCCGCCCTTGCAGGCCTCGGTCGCCTCCGTCCGGTGTTTGAACAGACAGACGAGCTTGAGCCAGATGTCGATGCGATGGCGTTCCATTTAACTTTTGTATAATCAGCGCCTTCGGAGGAAAGATGATCAAGGCGGACATCGTCAACAAAGTCGCGGAGACTTCGGAAATTTCCCGCGTCAAGGCGGCGCAGGCGGTTGATACCGTGATCGAAGGACTCCGCAACGCGCTCGCGCGCGGGCAGCGGATCGAGCTGCGCGGTTTCGGCGTGTTTCAAGTCAAGCAGCGGAAGAAAGGCATCGGCCGCAATCCGAAGACGGGCGTGGAAGTGAAGATCCCGCCGGGGAACACGATTCGCTTCAAGCCGGGCAAGGAGCTGCGGAACCTGCTGTAAACAACCGGGAAACGCGCGCAACATCATCGCGGGGCGATCGTCATAACAAAGGACGAACGAAGCACACCGCATCACAAACCCCCGTGATGCACCCTCCCACCACCATGGCCCACCAGGCCGCCGTCGCTTCAGGCTAGCGACGGCGGCCGCGCCTTGTCGCGACCAACACGAGGGAACGACGAGGGGCCTCCGGCGGCCGGGGCCTCGGGCCCCGGACCCCGCTGACAGGCCAAGCCTCCGCCACGGAGCTCGTTGATCTCGCGCAGACGTGTCGCGGAGGCTTGGCCTGTCAGACGGGTCCGGGCCCGTGGGCCCGGCCGCCGGAGGCGCCCCGGTCGTTCCCCTGTATCGGCCAAGTACAATGCGCGCCGTGCAGCCTGAGCAGACCGTCCTCGTCCTCGACTTCGGATCGCAATACACCCAACTGATCGCCCGCCGGGTCCGCGAAAACGCGGTCTACTCCGTCGTCCATCCGTGCGATTGGCCGATCGGGAAGATCCGCGAGCTCGCTCCGAAGGCG
>DATLBM010000482.1:0-4967 GCA_035526885.1 Thermoanaerobaculia bacterium
CCAGCACATCCACATCGCTCTCCGGACCGAAGTCGTCGCGGAGGACGCTCCCGAACAGCGCAAACTCCGTGATCTGCCACCTGCGGCAGAACTCGCGGAGTTTTTCTCGATCGATGTCGATGGCGATGTCGGGCATCGCCACCGATTCTAATCGTTATGGTGTTATCGCATACGCGATTACTCGGGCTGCGCTCCCAGGTTCGCGCCGAGGTACGTCGAGTCGTTGGTGACGTTGTCCGTGAGCGTGGCGTAGGCGCCGATCTGCTGGCCGTCGATGATGTCGATCACCAGCAGCGCCGCGGCCGGCGGCGTGATGCCGCGCGACGCGAAGACGTCGTTGATCTGCATGCCGCCGCGCATCGGGATCGGCACCGTCATCGTGTCCAGCGTGTGGTGCTTGTCGTCGATGATGGTGATGCGCACCGTCGGGTTGCGCGTGCTCTGATCGCTGAGATCGACCAGACCGATGTTCGTGCGGAAACCGGGACCGCCGCTGGCGCCGAGGATTTCCAGGCGGTCGCCGGGGGTGCCGATCTGGAAGCTGTTGAGTGGCGGCACGAGACAGCCGTACGTCGCGCCGCTGGGCTCGACCGTGTACGTGCGCGACGTCACGCGGATGGCTTCGCCGATCTCCCAGTCGTTCGAGGAGTAGCGCAACCGCGCCAGGCCCTCCTGCCCGAAGAGCGACTTCAGCGCGTCGGGGATGACGCGGCTCTCGTTGGGCAGCAGCGTGAAGTTGGATCCGATGGCCTGGCCCGTGTCCCACTTCCGCGCCGTCAGCGTGATCGTGCGCGTGGTGTCGTTCGGATTGTAGAAATAGAGATCCGAGCGGAACTTCGATCCGTTCGCGCCGTCGAGATGGCCGATCACCGGAATCGCGCGCGGAATCGTTCCGGGGATGTCGGGCGGGAAGTAGGTCGGATCGTTGGTGCGGTTGTCGATGGCCACGACCGTCGCGATGGCCGTGCCGCGCGTCGGTTCGACGACCAGACCTCCGCCGTCGAGCGAGCGCAGTCCCATCGTGGAGCCGACGCCATTCAACTGCACGGTGCCGGAGGACGGCGTGTCCAGTCCCGAGTTGCCGAAGCTCCAGCCGGTGAGGCCGAACGCCTCGAGCTTCGCCGAAGCGCCGCGGCCCGACGTGTCGGTGAGCAGCAGATTCGTGCGGAAGTTCTCGCCGGGGAACGCGCCCGCGAACGTGAGCGGGAAGCGCGGACCGGCGGCGTTGTAGAAGTCGATGGCCTGCATGCCGAAGCCGAACGTGCCTTCGCCTTTGCGGCTGTACGTGCGCGCCGTCGCGTTGATGCCGACCGCGGGCAGGAAGTGCAGCGTTCCTCCGCCCGACTCGATGCCGAAGAGCGTCATCAGCGCGTCGGGGATCGGCCGGATCTCGCCCGCATCGAGCGTGAGCGTGGTGGTCTTCACTTCGTCGGTGCCGAGGGGCATGAAGCGCACCTCGACCTGCTGCTTTTCGGCGAGCGGGTTGTAGACGTTCACGTCCGTCATCCAGAAAGAGCCGAACGCGCCGTTGAGCCGCGCCACGCCCGGCAGCACGAGGCGCTGCTTCAGCGAGCCGCGCACGACGCCCCATTCCTGAATGACGTCGCCGCCGCCGGCGATGGGCGGCGAGACGCGGCTGACCGGAGGCTGCGATTCCTGGAATCCGGAGTTGAACACGAACGGCGTGCCGGAGCCGATCGCGTCGACGTCGACGTGCAGGAAGCCCTTGTTCCAGTTCTCGTTGAGATAGAGCTCGTCGTACGAGCGCGGCACGCCCTCGCCCTTGCGCCACACCGCCAAGGCGGGATCGATGATCGGGCGCTGCAGTTCCGCGCCTTCGCGCTCGCGATGCACCTGCACGAGGACCGTGTTGCCCGACGCGCCCGCGATGAGCGCCTCGACCTGCGGACCGGTGACGTCGGTCCACATCGTCTTCAGTCCATCGTTCGCCGTGTGCCCGAGCATCGTGGTGGGCTTGCCGGTTTCGCGCTGAATCATCCACGCGCCGTTGAAATCCGCGGTGGGCACGGCGAAGAAGCGCATCGTGGTCATCTGCACCGGCGGCGCCCCGAGTGCCGGCGGGTTGGCTCCGGCCGGTCCTGCGATGAACTGCAGCGATCCCGTGTTCGTCCTGAACAAGAACCGTCCCTCGGAACGGAACATCTGCACGTACGCCGATCCGTCCGCCGTGATCCAGCCCGCGTAGGCAGCGGTGGCATCGACGCTGGCCAGCTTCACCGCCGGACCGTCGACGGTGGTCGACCAGATCGCGCCGGCGTAGGTGAGCAGAAAGCGGTCGCCGGCGAGATTGCGTCCGACGACGCGCGCCCCCGGCGAGCTCACGAGCGACTTCGCGTTCGCGTTGCGATCGATCGCCCATACGCCGTTCGGCAGCGTGACCACGAACGGCCACGCTTCGTTGCCGGTGATGATCGGCGCGTACAGGCCATGTGTGAACGGACCGCCGGTGTCGACGTCGATCACCGGCGCGACGCCGTAAAACGAGCCGAGATTCTGCACCGTTTTCCAGGTCGCGCCGTCGGTGCTCACGGAAAGACTCACGGAGCCCGAGTTGGCGTTGTAGCCGACCAGGAGCAGCACGGGCGCGCTGCCGGCTTTTTCGTAGAGCGCGGCCTGCTCGTACCGCGCGCCCTGCGCCGGCGTGACCACGCGCGGCTCCTCGGTATTGGCCGAGTCGTACAGCACGACCTCGTCGCTCACGCGATAGAGGAAATTCGCGGGCGAACTTTCGATGAGGAGGAAATGCCGCGCCGTGCGCTCCTGCATCGAGGGCGTGGCGACCCGCGTCGTGTATGGCGCGTACGAAATGACCCGCGCGAACGCTGGAACGGCAATGAGAAGGATGAGAAGACCGGCGCAGCGTTTCATTTGAAGCCCTCCGGATGCTGATTGCTACGAGATAACTTATGGCGTTATCGCATAGAAAGCAACGGGAGGTCAAAAATAAGGTGGAGGACCGGCAGGATTGCCTGTCCTCCACTCACGCTACGCGGCGTTGATGCCGTGGCACTTCTTGTACTTTTTCCCCGAGCCGCACGGACAGGGATCGTTGCGGCCGACCTTCGCCTGCTGGCGCTTGACCGGCGCCGCGGCTTCCTTCGGTCCCGTGTACATCACCTGTTCCTTCGGGCGCGGCGGCGGGAGGGCGCGGGAAACGCGCTGCGACTCTTCGCGCTCGTTTTCGCGGCCGCCGCCGGCGAGCTCGATCTTCCAGAGCACCTTGACCACGCGGTCCTGAATGCGCTCCATCATCGACTGGAACATCTCGAAGGACTCGCGCTTGTACTCGATGAGCGGATCGCGCTGGCCGTAGCCGCGCAGGCCGATGCCTTCCTTGAGGTGATCGATGTTGAGCAGGTGATCCTTCCACTGCTGGTCGATGACCTGCAGCAGGAGGTACTTCTCGTTGAGGCGCATGTTCTCCGCGCCGACGAGCGCTTCCTTCTCGGCGTAGCGCTTGTTGACCGCCTCGGTGATCTTGTACGTCACCTCGTCGCGGCGATCGGCGTCGAGGTCCACGCCGGAGGCGCGCAGGTCGAGCGCGAAGTAGTCGTACAGCTCCGCGTTCAGCTCCGCCTCGTCGGGGTGCTCGCGCTCGTTCTCGGGATAGTGCGTGTCGATGAGGAACGCGACGATCTCGCCTGCGGCGTTGAGGATGTAGTCCTTCCCCTCGCGGCCGTCGAGGATCGAGCGGCGCAGCGTGTAGATCGACTCACGCTGCTTGTTCATCACGTCGTCGTATTCGAGCAGGTGTTTGCGGGCCTCGAAGTTGCGGCCTTCGACCTGCTTCTGCGCGCGCTGAATCGCGTTCGTGACCATGCGGTGCTCGATGGGGACGCCTTCCTCCATGCCCAGGCGTTCCATGAGGCCCATGATGCGATCGCCGCCGAAGATGCGCATGAGGTCATCTTCGAGCGAGAGGTAGAAGCGCGACGAGCCGGGATCGCCCTGGCGGCCGGAGCGTCCGCGGAGCTGGTTGTCGATGCGGCGCGACTCGTGACGCTCGGTGCCGACGATGTGCAGTCCGCCCAGCGAGACCACTTCCTCGTGATCTTCCGACCACTGCTCCTTGATCTGCTCCTCGATCCGCTTTTTCTCGGCGGAGTCTTCGACTTCTTTCGTCTTCTGCGCCGCCAGGAACTCCGGATTGCCGCCGAGGAGGATGTCCGTGCCGCGGCCGGCCATGTTCGTGGCGATCGTGACCGCGCCTTTGCGGCCGGCCTGCGCGACGATGTCCGCCTCGCGCTCGTGATACTTCGCGTTGAGCACGACATGCGGAACGCCGCTGCGCTTCAGCGCCGTCGACAAGGCCTCGGACTTTTCGATGGAGATCGTGCCGACCAGCGACGGCTGTCCGGCCTCCGACTTCTCCTTGATGTCCGCGACGATGGCGTCGAACTTCTCGCGCTCGGTGCGATAGACGAGATCGGGCATGTCGTTGCGGACCATCGGCCGGTTCGACGGGATGACCACGACGTCGAGCTTGTAGATCTTGTCGAACTCCGCCGCCTCGGTATCGGCCGTACCGGTCATGCCGGCCAGCTTCTCGTACATGCGGAAGAGGTTCTGGAACGTGATCGTGGCGAGCGTCTGGTTCTCCGACTCGATGCGCACGCCTTCCTTGGCTTCGACGGCCTGGTGCAGACCGTCCGACCAGCGGCGTCCCGGCATGAGGCGGCCCGTGAACTCGTCGACGATGATCACTTCGCCGTCGTTGACCACGTACTCGACATCGCGCTTGTAGAGCGACGCCGCGCGGACGGCCTGGTTGACGGCGTGCAGCATGTCCATGTTCTGCGGGTCGTACAGCTCGATGTTGCCGAGGAGCTTCTCGGCGTGGAGGACGCCGTCCTCGGTGAGGACGGCGGTGTGCTGTTTCTCATCGACCTGGAAGGCGTTGCCGGGCGTGAGCCGCGGCACGATGCGCGCCGCGACGTAGTACTTGT
>DATLBM010000483.1:0-5846 GCA_035526885.1 Thermoanaerobaculia bacterium
TGCAGCGCGCGCAGGCGGTGCGATGACGATGCTGACGGGCAAACAGAAACAGTTCCTGAAAGGCCTCGCGCATGCGCTGTCGCCGATCGTGCGGGTCGGCAAAGCCGGCGCGACGGACGCGGTGATCGCGGAGACGCGTAAATCCCTCGACTCGCACGAGCTGATCAAAGTGCGCATCGACGTCGACCAGAGCGCGGAACGGAAGTCGCTCGCCGAGCGGCTCGCCTCCGCCACGGACTCGCACGTTGCCGGTACGATCGGCAAGATCGCGATTCTCTCTCGCGAGAGGGACGAGGAGCCGGAGATCAAGCTGCCGAAGTAAGACCTATAGGACCTATAGGACCTATACGTCCTATGGGTCTTACTGCTTGGGCGAGCCGCCCCCGCCCACCTGCACCGGCGGCGCGACCACCGCTGCGGCCGCCACCACGCGTGCGGGCGCGGGGGCCACGGGAAGCGCCGGAGCGGGTGGTTTGGCCGGATCGGGAAGGCGGAAGACCCACGTGGCTTCCACGCGCTTGCCCGTCTTGACGTCCGTGCCCCAGACCAGCGCGCGGTGGTAGCGGGACTTGATCGCGGAGATGCCGTCGCGCACGGCGATGCTGATCGCGCCGTTGCGAGGGTCGTACGAGTACGGCACTGCGCTTCCGAGGGAAAGGAGAGCCATGCCCACGGAGCGCGGGTCGAGGTTCTGGAAGTTCGCGATTTTCGCGGAGATCATCGTCGCGGCGGGGTCGACGACGCCCGGCTTCGGCGTCTGCTCCGCGAGCTGCAGCGGGTTGGCGCCGAGGTATTTGCGGAAGGCGGCGAAGTCCATGCGGTCATCGATGACGAAGCGCTTCATGCGCAGCGGGTCGCTGCCCTTCTTCACGCGACCGTAGTCGCAGGTCAGGGCCGCCGAGTAGCCCGCCGCGGCCGAGGCTTCGGCCACGCGCTCGTCGTAGTCGCCGTACGGGTAGGCGAGGAACTGCACCTTGCGCCCGGTCTCCTTCTCCAGGATGCGGCGGCTCTGCGCGAGCTCGCGGTACAGCCACTCGCCGTACTCCTTGTCCGTCTTCGAGCGGTGTTTGCGCTTGGTGAGGAACGGATGAGTCAGGGAATGGCTCTGGATGTCCACGCCGGCGTCGGACATTTCGCGGATCTGTTCCCAGGTCAGCGCGTTCGAGGTCTGGCCGATGATGTTCGGATAAATGAATACCGTGAACGGAAATCTGCGCTTCTGCAGCTCGGGGAACGCTTCCGTGTACGTCGAGCGCCAGCCGTCGTCGATGGTGATGACGATGGCGTTCTTCGGGATCGACGCGCGCCGACCGCTCACGTATTCGTAGAGGTGGCGCAGCGGGATCACGTTGTATCCGGTCATCTCCAGGTAGCGGAGATGCTGGCGGAACGTCTCGCGATCGATGTGCATGCGCGGCGCGGCCGGCGCTTCGACGATGTGGTAGCAGAGCACCGTGGCGGTGGGCTGTTCCGCATTTTTCGCGCGCGGGGCGGCGCTCAACACTGCGGTGATGAGGACGAGGATCGAGGCCGTTAACGCGCGCCGCGCGGTCATGGTGCTCCCGTAATGACGAAGATCGAAGACAGTGAAAGTGCGCCGCTGCAAAGTCGTTGCCGAAGTACCGCTCGACACATTCTACGGGAATCCGGCGCTTTGTTTGACGGTTGCCCGCGCCTGAACTACAGTCTGGCCCTATTTCGGAGGCATTTTCTTCCCATGGATCGTGAACATCGGCGTGAATTGAAGCACGACAAGTTCGTCGACGAGATCGGCGCGCTGTCGGTGCGGGCCAGAGACAACCAGCGTCTCCTTTACACCATCGCGGGGGCGATCGTCGCCATCGCCGTGATCGCGTACGGCATCTACTTCTACCGCAGCAACCGCGAGTCCCAGGCCCAGCAGGCCCTGGCCTCGGCCATCGACACGGCCGACGCCACGATCAGCGAGACCAAGCCGCAGACCGTCACCGGCCCCTGGTTCAAGACCGAGGCGGAGCGCAACACGGCCTCGGAGAAGCAGTTCCGCGACGTGCAGCAGAACTACTCCGGCACCGACGCCGCCGACGTGGCCGGTCTTTACCTGGCCCGCATCGCCGCAACCAAGGGCGACACTGCCACCGCGCGCAAGCTGCTCGAGGACTTCGTCGGCGAGCATGACGACAACGTGCTCGTCGGCGCCGCGCGCTTCAGCCTCTATCAGCTTCGCATCGAGAACGGCGAGGCTGCGAAGGTGGCCGAGGAGCTGAACGCCGAGCTGGCCAAGACCGAGCCGGTGCTGCCCGGCGACTCGCTGCTCGTGCTCCTGGCGCAGGCCTACGACGTCCAGGGCAACGCGACGAAGTCGAAGGAAGCGTACCGCCGCATCACCACCGAGTTCCCCGAGTCGCCGTACGTCGTGGAGGCAGCCCGTCGCGCGAGCTGATCGCGGACGCCTTCCTCGCGTTCTGGGTCGTGATTCTCATCACGACCCTCATCAACCTCCTCGGCGTCCCTCGTCTCCGCCAGCGTGAGCCGGGACGCTTCCCGCGCGTTTCGGTGATCATCCCGGCGCGTGATGAGGAGCGCGCCATCGAGCGCACCGTGCGCGCGCTGCTGGCGCAGACGTATCCCGAGCTGGAGATCATCGTCGTCAACGATCGCTCGGTCGATCGCACGGGCGGGATCCTCGCGCAGTTCCCGCGCATCACGGTCATCGACAACACCGAGCCGCCCGAGGGATGGCTGGGCAAGCCGTGGGCGCTGCACCAGGGAAGCCTCCGCGCGACCGGCGAGCTGTTGTTGTTCATGGACGCGGACGTCGTCTACGAGCCGGATGCGATCTCACAGGCGATTGCGCACTTTGAGCAGCGCGGCGACCTCGCGCTGCTGATGCTCTTTCCCGACTTGGAGGCGCATGGATTCTGGGAGCACGTGTCCATGCCCAACCTGACGATGTTCGCGTTCACGCTGGCGCCGCTGTGGCTGTCGAACCGGACGCGCATCGTTCACTTCGCGGTGGGCGCCGGCACGGGCAACCTCGTGCGCGCGGATCTCTACCGCGCCGCCGGCGGACACGAGGCACTGCGCGGCGCCGTGATCGACGACGTCGGGCTGGCCCGCCTGATGCGCTCGGAGGGACATCGCACCGAGGTCGTGCGGGCGGAGAAGCAGGTCGGCGTGCGCATGTACCACGGGCTGCGCGAGGTCATCGACGGCTTCACGAAGAACTCGTTCGCCGTCGTCGGCTACAGCTACGTGCTCGCGGCGGCGACGCTGGTCCTGGCCGCCTTGGTCCACTTGCTGCCGTTTGTGCTCGCGCTGACCGGCGAGCCGCGCGCGCTGGCGACGGTCGGCCTGATCGCGCTGACGCGCGTCATCCTCTTCGGTTCCTTCGGCTACCGGCTCGACAACGCGCTCTTCGCCCATCCGCTGATGATCGGCGTCTGGTGCTGGATCATGATCCGCTCGATGTGGCTGACGGGCGTCCGCCGCCGCCTGCAGTGGCGGGGGCGGACGTACGACGCGGGCAACACGAAGTTCGGTGCGTGAGCGCCTACCTGGCGAAGCCTTTCTTCATGTTCGAGACGTCGGTGTACTCGGTGAACTCGACCACCTTGCCGTCGCGGATGGTCCAGACCATGGCGAACTGGTCGTCGAAGGGGTGGTTGCTCTGGTTGATCGTGCCGGCGTAGCGGCCGAGGGCCACGACGCGGTCGCCCTGCTCGACGTACTCGCGCGGCTCGAAGGCGCTGAAGGTGACCATGGAGCCGAGGTCGCGGAAGAACGCGGCCAGCTCCTCCCGCGTCCGCTTCGTGCCCGCGTACGGAATCTCCGGCGCGCCGGGGACGGTGAAGGAAAAGTCGCCGGCGAAGCGGTTCAGCACGCCCTCGACGTTCCCGGTCAGAAAATCGTTGTAGCCACCCTGGACGATTTGCACGTTGCTCATGATTGCTGTCCCTCCGCAGGGATCTACGCAGGAGGCACGAGTCCGGATTGGCGTTGTTGCTGTGTTCCTGGTTGCTGTGTTGCTCGCCATGCAGCGCCTTGAACCAGCAACAGGAACCAGCAACCTCCCGCGGCCGGCGAAGCCGCGCCGCCGGAATATGCTAGATTCATCCCGGTTGTACCGCTGCCTATGTCCAAACCCGCCGAACGATATGCTCAGATTCTCGATCAGATCGTCGGGCCGTTCGACCTGAGTCACGACTTCGGCCGCAAGCGCGCCTACGAGGCCGCGATCGAGTATGCCCGCCAGCAGTTGATCGACGACCCGCACTGCAACGACTTCCTCCTGGCCGCGGCCAAGCGCCTCGACTTCGCTCCCATCACCCGCGAGATGCTCGAGGGCCGCGTCAAGCTTCCCAAGGAAGCGTGGCTGGACCTCTGGATCTCCGACGAGGACGACGAGGTCGCCCTGACCGGCACCCGCGAAGGCATCCAGTACCTCATCGACCTGCTCACGCAGCTCCGCGACGCCACCGATCCCGAGCAGCACATCCATCTCGACCGCGGCGCGCTGCCGATGACCGAGAACTCCGCGAACCTGGTCCTCTTCAAGGAAGACGAGAGCTGGTTCACGGGTGTGGGTGCCGAGGGCGTCGAGGATTACCCGCAGCGCGAGATCGATCCGAAATCGATCTACGCGATCCAGTTCATCCACTATCCGCCGGACGATCTCCCCATCAGCGCGCACCGCCTGTACCGCGTGCTGAAGGTGGAAGAGGAAACCGGCCAGTCGACGAACGTCAAGGAGTTCGGCGAGGGGACGGAGAACCGCTACTTCCGCTTCCAGTTCATCGCGGACAACGACGAGCGCTTCTCGTACACGTTCCACCTCGACGATCCGGCCGTGAACTACTTCACGCACCGCGAGATCCTCTCGCTGGCGATGCGAGCCGTGTAATGCAGCGCGCACTCCGGCCCGCCCTCCTCCTCGGCGTGCTGGTCTGCGCGCTGTCGGCTTTCGCATCCACCGATACGCTCTTCCCGATCTACGAGCGCTACCTCGCGGTCATCCAGTCCGGCGATCTGGCCAAGGCCAAGACGTTCCTCACGACCGGCAAGGCGAAAGAGACGAAGTCGATCGCCGACCTCGACGTGATCTCGCCGAAGAACGACGTCGCCGAACACGACGAGATTATCGAAGGCGACGACGCGACGCTGATCGTCACGGCCGACGTCGACGGGAACCCCTCGAAGGGCACGATCCAGTTCGCGCGCGAGGGCGGGCGGTGGAAGATCCTCAGCGAGATGTGGGACCTGGGCGCCGATCCGGACGACGAAGCCGAGGAAGAAGCGAACGACGTCATTCAGCCCGCCACCGACGCCGCACGCGACGCCATTCGCAAGCTGCGCGAGAAAGGCTTCCCCCGCCCCACCGCCGACTTTCTGGTGATGACGGCAGTCACGGGCGATCTCGAAGCGGTGAAGCTCTTCGTCGCCGCCGGCTACTCGCCGGACACGAAATCGAACGGCTCTCCCGCCATCGTCAGCGCGGCGATGTACGGCCACGCGGACGTCGTGCAGTTCCTCATCGAGCAGCACGCGAACGTGAACGCCGTCGACGACGTGAACACGACCGCGCTCATGCGCGGCGCCGACAAGTGCGACGCCACGAAAATGATCCGCGCGCTGCTCAAGGCGGGCGCACACGTGGACGTGAAGTCGGCGGGCGGCGCGACAGCGCTGCAACTCGCCGAATGGTCGGGCTGCACCGCCAACGCCGCTGCGATCCGCGGCGCGGCGCGCTAACGCGCGAGAGAACGACGAGGGGCCTCCGGCGGCCGGGGGCTCGCCCCCGGACCCCGCTGGTAGGCCTTGCCGCCGCGACACGCGTGTCGCGGAGGCAAGGCCCGCAAACGGGGTCC
>DATLBM010000484.1:0-3530 GCA_035526885.1 Thermoanaerobaculia bacterium
GTCGACGCGGTGGTCACGAACGAGCTGCTGGTGGCGATCTTCACGCCGGGCGGACCGCTGCACGACGGCGCGGTGCTGATGCGCGGGAACCGCATCGTCGCGGCGAACGCGTTTCTGCCGCTGACGTCGACGCCCGATCCCACGCTGGCGCACGGCACGCGGCACCGCGCCGCCATCGGACTCAGTGAGGAGAGCGACGCGCTGGTGATCGTGATCTCCGAGGAGAATGGATCGATGGCCATCGCGGCGGATGGCGCGCTGCGGGAAAACCTCGATCGCGGTGAGCTGCGCGCGGTGCTGACGGAGCGATTCGGAGCGCCGCAATGACGTGGTGTCATCCTGAGCGGAGCGCAGCGGAGTCGAAGGACCTTCCAACGTGGAGCGGGGAAGGTCCTTCGACCGTCCTCCGCTGCGCTCCGGCGGCTCAGGATGACACGGTGTTCCGCGCTCCGGCGGCTCAGGATGACAGGGAGGGCGCGCGATGAAGAACCTCTCCCTCAAGCTCGTCTCGCTTCTCCTGGCGTGCATCGTCTGGTGGTACGTGTCGCTGCCGCGGCGCGAGGAAGTGCGCGAGCGCGTGGTCACGGCGTCGCTGTCGCTGGTGGGGATGCCGTCGAATCTGGTCATCACGGGGAACGACATTCCGACGAGCGTGGCCGTGCGCGTACGCGGACGCAAGTCCGATCTGCGCGCGCTGGCGTCGCAGAGTCTCGAAGCGTCGGCCGATCTGACTTCCATCACCAAGGCCGGCGAAGTCGAGATCACCATCCGGCCGCAACACATCAACGTGCCGGACGGAATCGAAGTCGTTTCCATCCTGCCGCCCAAGGTGCGTTTCCGCGTCGAGCAGTTGCGGCAGCGCGCGGTGCCCATCCGTCCGTATCTCGACGGCAGCGTGCCCGCGGGATTCATCGTCGGACAGGCCACCGTCGATCCGCCGCTGGCGCTCGTGTCCGGGCCGGCGTCGCAGATCATGAAACTGGCCGAAGTGACGACCGAGCGCATTATCATGACCGGCCGCACGGAGACGTTCGTGCAGAACGCCAGCGTCATCACGGACTCGCCGCTGGTGCGGGTCATCTCGCCGCTGACGACGCAGGTCACGGTGCCGGTGCTGGCGGAAGTCGGGCCGGAAGCACCGCCCACGTCGACGGACACCACCGCAACCACGCAGACCACCGACACCACGGATACCACGGGAACGCAATGAGACAACTCTTCGGCACGGATGGGATTCGCGGCAAGGCGCGTCAGTATCCGTTGGATGAACCGACCATGGTCCGCCTGGGCTACGCCCTCGCGCATCGCTTCCCCGGAAAGATTCTCCTCGGCCGCGACACGCGCGAGTCGGGTCCGATGATCGCCGGCGCGCTGGCCGCGGGTCTCCGCGCGGGCGGCGCGGAGCCGGTTGCGGTCGGCGTCATTCCGACGCCGGGCATCGCGTACCTCTGCCGGATGACGGATGCCGTCGCGGCCATCTCCATCTCCGCGTCGCACAACCCGTGGGAAGACAACGGCGTGAAGATCTTCGGTCACGACGGCATGAAGCTGGCCGACGCGATCGAGCTGGAGATCGAGCGCGATCTCGAGCGTGCCGAGGTTTCGGTGGCGAGCGAGGAGAACGCCGAGGAATCGCCCGAGCTCATCGAGCAGTACGAGCGCTTCCTCATCCGCGGCATTCCGCCCGCGGGACTGAAAGGCCGCAAGGTCGTTCTGGACACGGGACACGGCGCCGCGTATCGCATCGCGCCTGAAGTGTTTCGCCGCGCCGGCGCGGACGTCGTGGTCATTCACGATGCCCCGGACGGACGCAACATCAATGAGAACGCCGGCGCGTTGCATCCCGAGCGTCTGGCGCAAGTGGTCGTCGAGCAGCAGGCCGACTACGGCGTCGCATTCGACGGCGATGCGGACCGCGCCATCTTCTCCGACGACGCGGGCAAGATCCGCGACGGCGACGAGATCATCTATCTCTGGGCCAGACACGAGAAGCTGCCGCTGGTCGTGACCACGGTGATGTCGAACTTCGGCTTCGAGAAACAGCTGAAGGCGGACGGCATCGAGCTGCTGCGCGCGAACGTCGGCGACAAGTACGTCCTCGAGCAGATGCTCGAGCGCGACGCGCTCCTCGGCGGCGAGCAGTCCGGACACATCATCGACCGCAAGGAGCACACGACCGGCGACGGCATCCACACGGCGCTCGTCTTCGGCCACATCCTCGTCGAGATGGCGCAGCCGTTCTCGAAGCTGCACACGTTCGACCCGATGCCGCAGTTGCTGCTCAACGAGAAGGTCGCGTCCAAGCCGCCGCTCGATTCACTCCGCGAATATCAGGCCGCACACGCCGCCGCGCTCGAGGAGCTGAACGGGCGCGGACGCATTCTCGTGCGCTACTCCGGAACGGAGAACCTCGTGCGCGTGATGGTCGAGGGTGAGGACGACGCGCAGATCCGCAAGATCGCGGAAGAGCTGCGGGCGGTGTTGAAAGCGGAGATCGGATGAAGTGTCATGCCGAGCGAAGTCGAGGCATCCCCTGATTCGGGGGATTCCTCGACTTCACTCGGGATGACACAAGCACGCTGGTCGCTCACCGGCAAATACGCCCTCGTCACCGGCGCGACGAAAGGCATCGGCCTGGCCATTGCCGACGAGCTGGAGTCATTCGGCGCGAGCGTCATTCGCGTCGCGCGGAGCACCGGCTTCGACATGAGCAAGGCCGAGGACCGGCGGCGGATGTTCGAGAACGTGGAGCGGCTGGACATCCTCGTCAACAACGCCGGCACGAACATCCGCAAGAAGGCGATCGAATACGAGGACGGCGAGTACGAGCGCGTCCGCGAACTGAATCAGGACGCGGTGCTCGACCTCTGCCGCCTCGCGCATCCGCTGTTGAAAAAGTCCGGCGACGCGAGCATCGTCAACATCGTCTCCGTGGCCGCCTTCCGCCACCTCGGCACCGGTATCCCGTACGCGATGACGAAGGCCGCGGTGTCGCACATGACGCGCGGTCTGGCGGCGGAGTGGGCGGCGGACGGGATTCGCGTCAATGCCGTTGCCCCGTGGTACATCCGCACGCCGCTCGCGCAGCCGGTGCTCGACGATCCCGTGCGCCTCGGGAAAATCCTGGCCACGACTCCGCTCGGCCGCGTCGGCGAGCCGGAGGAAGTCGCGTCGCTGGTTGCGTTTCTGTGCATGCCCGCCGCGTCGTACATCACCGGGCAGTGCATTGCGGTGGATGGCGGGTTCAGCGTTGCGGGCGTTTTCCAATGAAAACCGAAGAAATCATTGGCGGTTTGGGCGACCGCTGCTATATTGCGCCATCCATTTTTAGCCCAGTTCGTCCTGAGATGAGGGTTCATGGCAAAGGCGCAGGGGAAGAAGGCGGCTGCGGCCGCCGGTGGTAAGGGTGCGGCAAAGAAGGTCGCGGCGAAGGTCAAGAGCGCGGCCAAAGCGGTAAAGAAGAAGATCGCGCCGAAGAAACCTGCCGCGCCGGCGAAGCCCGTCGCGAAAAAGCCCGCGCCGAAAGCCGC
>DATLBM010000485.1:0-5050 GCA_035526885.1 Thermoanaerobaculia bacterium
CCACGGGCCCCGGACCCCGCTGGTTGGCCTAGCCTCCGCGACACTTGTGTCGCGAAGGCTAGGCCCGCAACGGGGTCCGGGGTCGAGACCCCGGCCGCCGGAGGCCCTGGTCGTCCCCCGTGGCGTAGAAACTACGGCCGAAGTTTGATCACCGCGGTCTCGACGAGCTTGTCGCCCGGGAGTCCGCTCTGCCACGCCGTGGCCTTCACGCTGCCGGTCTCGCTCATCGTTCCGAACGCGGTGCGCACGCGGAAGCGAATCGTCGAAACCTCGGCCGGCTGGATGTTGCCGAACGTGAAGCGGTACATGTTCGAGCCCGGCGTGTGCAGGACGTTGATGCCTTTCTCGTTGGTCTGATCGAGGACCACGAGCTGCGGCGGCAGCTCCACCTCGAGCAGCACGTCCTGGATGTTGTTCACGCCACGGTTGCTGATCACGACGTCCAGGTTGTCGACGCCGTTCTCCGGCAGGTCGTCCGGATGCACGATGTTGAGCTTGAGAAGCTGGCCGCGCGATGTCACGGCCATGCCGTTCGATTTGCAGGCCGTCATCGAAAGCAGTCCGATCGCGATCAACGCAATCGCAGCGATCGACAGAACTTGTTTATTTCTCATAAAGTCTTTCCTCCACAGGCAGTTATTGTGCAAAGGGATTGCCCGCTGTGACTTACTTCATCGGCGTCGACGGAGGCGCGTCCAAGACTGCCGCCATCGTCGTGGACGAGACCGGCAGGAAACTCGGCTCGGGACTGGCGGGCGCATCCAATCACCTGCGCGTCGGCATCCAGGAAGCGACTCGCAACGTCGAGCGCGCCGTCAACATGGCCCTCGTCGAGGCCGGCATCGCCATCAAGGACGTCGAGTACGCCTACTGCGGCATCGCCGGATCGGATCACCCCACCCATCGCGAGAAAGTGATCGAGGCGCTGCAGGTCTTCTTCCCCCGCGGCAACTTCATCGTCGACACCGACGCGCGCATCGCACTGACCGGCGCCATCGGATTCGGCGCGGGCATCGTGGTGATCTCGGGGACGGGCTCGGTTGCCTTCGGACGCAACTCCGCCGGTCAGGAAGGACGCGCCGGCGGCTGGGGCCCCACCCTCGGCGACGAAGGCAGCGGATTCTGGATCGCGCGCGAAGGCCTCTCCGCGATCGTCCGCGCGCACGACGGGCGCGGATTCGCGACGCACATGACCGACCTGCTCTGCGCCGAATACGACTTGTGCAGCCCTGACGACCTGCCGCGCTTCGTCTACGCGACCACCACGCACGTGGACGACATCGCCCGCTACGGCAAGCTCGTGATCGAGGCCGCGCAGGCGGGCGATGACATCGCGCGCGGCATCCTCGCCCGCGCCGGATCGGAGCTCGCGGAATGCGTGCTCGCCATCGCGCGCAAACTGCACATGGCTGACGCGGACTTCCCCGTGGCCCACGTCGGCGGCGCATTTCACGCCGGCGACCTGCTGCTCAATCCCATGCGCCTGCGCCTGCAACGCGACGCTCCGGGCGCGACGCTGCAGACGCCGTCGTTCGCGCCGGTGGAAGGCGCGGCGATGATGGCCATGCGCGCCGCGCAGGCGCCGCGCGTGGGTCGCGCGTAGGGGAACGACGAGGGGCCTCCGGCGTTCCCCCCGCGTCAGCGCGCCGCCGCCCGCGCCTTCGCGGTCACGTCGTAGAACTCCTCGCCCTTGATCCACATCGGCTTCTCCGCCGCGTTCGCGGCAGCGGCGCCGAGTTGCAGCGCCAGCTTTCCCATCTGCGCGGCGGCGCCGAAGTCCCACGCCGCGTCGAATTCGTCGCTCGGCTGGTGATAGTGCTTCTCGCGGTACTCCTGCGATTTCTCTTTGCCCCATCCCGCCGGTTTGCCGATCACGTCGTTGCCCTGCTTGATCGAGAACGCGGGCACGCCGACCTTGGCCAGGCTGAAGTGATCCGAGCGATAGTACGAGCCCTGCTCCGGCGCCTGATCCGGAACGAACGTAAGTTTCATCGACTTGGCGACTTTCTCCGCGGCCGGATAGAACGTCGTGCGATCGATGCCGATCATGGTCACGCTTCCGACGTCGCCGAGGAGATTGATCGCGTCGATGTTGATGCCCATGACCATGCGGCCCGCGGCGATGGGCGGATGCTCGCCGAGGTACTTCGATCCGAGCAGGCCCTGCTCTTCGGCGGCCACGAATGCGAAGTAGAGACTGCGCTTCGGCCGCGGCTTCGTCTCGCTCCACACGCGCGCCACCTCGAGGATCGTGGCGGTGCCCGAGGCGTTGTCGATCGCGCCGTTGTAAATCGTGTCCGTGGGATCGTCGTCGTCGGGAGTGCCGATGCCGAGGTGGTCGTGATGCGCGGAGTAGAGCACCGCTTCGTTTTTCAGAACCGGATCGCTGCCTTCCAGTTTGCCGATCACGTTCGCGGTGTCGAACGGACGGAGCGTGCTGGTGACGTTCGCGTTGAAGGCGAGGCCGAGCGGCACCGGTTTGAAGTCGCGCGACGCGGCGGCTTTCGTCAGCGTGGCGAGATCGAGTCCCGCTGCCTTGAAGAGTTGCGCCGCGACGTCCTCCGAGATCCAGCCCGCGAATCCGAGCGCGTGCTGTCCCGGCGCGTTCTTCACGTACGCCTGCTCGCCCGTCCACGAGTTGCGCACGACCTGCCACCCGTAACCGGCGGCGTCGTTGGTGTGGATCAGCAGGACCGCGTCCGCGCCGCGTGCGGTGCCGATCTCGTACTTGTACGTCCAGCGTCCGTAGTACGTGCGCGCGCGGCCGCGGAAGAGATCCGGCTCCTTCTCATTTGCCGGCGGATCGTCCACCAGCATCACCAGCGTCTTGCCTTTGACGTCGACGCCTTTGTAATCGTCCCACTTGTACTCCGGCGCGACGACGCCGTGCCCGACGAAGACCAGCTTTGAGTCCAGGGCCACGTTCTGCGTCTGCGTCTGATTGCCGCCCACGAACTGATCGCGAAAGACGAGCGGACCGAGGGCCACACCACCGCCCTTGCGGATCTCCACTTTCGATTTGTCCGCCACGGTGGTGATGCCGAGGAGCGAGACCTTCTGGAAGAACGTACCGTTGTCGCCGGCGGGCTGCAGTCCCATCGCTTCGAGCTGCGCCGCGATGTAGCTCGTGGCGAGCGCGTCGCCGCGCGTGCCCGGACCGCGGCCTTCGAGCAGATCGCTCGACAGGTACCTGAGGTGCGCCTTCACCGCCTCGGCGCGGAACGCGGGTTGGCCGAGCAGCGGGAGAGCGAGAAGAAGAGAAAGGAGCGAGCGAGCCATGCGTCGCATTTTGGAACGTCCGGCCGTCGATCCTCGTAACAATAACGTAACAGCAATATCTTGCACTACCGAGGGTAGGGATTTCGGGACATAAATCACTCCTTGGTTAGAGTGAACGACAAACTCCATTACGAGATCGACGCAACGACGGCCATCCACCTCCCGATGTCGGAGCGAGTCCTCGACCGCCTCGCCGATATCCTCTTTGCCACCGATGAGATCCTGGGGATGTTGCGCGTCCCCGAGCGCCTCCCCGACGCCACGAGCGTGACCATCGAATCCACGGTGCAGGACGTCTACGACCAGGTCAACGAGCTGATGAAGAAGCTGAGCGACTGACGTCGCGGTTGCCGGTTGCCACGTTGCCGGTTTAAGGTCACTTAGCGACGTAAGCACTGACGCGCCTGGCAACACGGCAACTCGGCAACCCGGCAACAAATCTCCGCTACGCCCTTGACAACCCTGAACACTCGAACGTAACTTAACATCGTTAAGTACCGGAGGAGCGTTTTGGGGCCGAGAGAACGTCGAGAGCGTGAACGCGAGGAAGTCCGAACCCGAATCCTCGACGCCGCACGCGAGCTGTTCGCCAGCGAAGGGGTCGAGTCCGTCACCATGCGCCGCATCGCGGAGCGCATCGAGTACTCCCCCACCGCCATCTACTTCCATTTCAAAGACAAGGACGCGCTTCTGGCGGAGCTCTGCGACTGCGACTTCCGCGCGTTCTCGATGAACTTTCAGGCGGTCGCGCAGATCGCCGATCCGGTCGAGCGCCTGCGCGCTGCCGGCCGGCTCTACGTCGAGTTCGGCCTGAACCATCAGAGCCACTACCGGCTGATGTTCATGACGCCGAAAAACGCCGGCTCGCAGACGATCGAGAAAGGCAATCCCGAGGAAGATGCGTACGCGTTCCTCAAATCGATCATCGCGGACGTGGCGGCGAAGGGACATCTGCGCGATGAATACGCGGACGTCGATCTCGCCGCGCAGGTGATCTGGTCGGGCATTCACGGGATCGTGTCGCTCGAGATCGCGAAGTGCAAAGACGAGTGGGTGGAGTGGCGGCCGATCGACGAGCGCACCAACGCCATGATCGACATGATCGAGCGCGGGGTGATGCGATGAGCGTCGATCTGGCCACGAAGTCGCTGCTGCACGACAAGCTGCGCTTCTTCATCACCGTGTCGGGGGTCGCGTTCGCGGTCACGCTCGTGTTCGTGCAGGTCGGACTCTTTCTCGGATTGATGGACAACGCGTCGCTGACCATCGATCAGATCGACGCCGATCTCTGGGTCACCTCGCACAACACGCCGAACGTCGACTTCGCGCACACGTTCCCGGAGACGTACATCAAGCGCGTGCGCTCGATCCCCGGCATCGCGCGTGCGGACAACCTGATCGTCTGGTTCATGAACGTCTCGCTGCCGAACGGCGCGGTGGAGGGCACCGAAACGTATGCGCTGGAGAACTTCGAGCGCTGGAACTTTCCGCAGAACGTGGTCGAGGGGAATCTCAGCGATCTGCGCCGCGGTCCGTACATGGTGCTGGACGACTCCGCGAAGAAGCGCTGGGGCGCGTTCGCCGTCGATGAACATCGCGAAGTCCTCGGCCGGCGGCTGAAGATCATCGGCCGCACCGTCGACGCGAAGTCGTTCACGACGACGCCGCTCACGTTCATGGACTACCGCCTCGCGCAGAGCCTCAACGAGAGCGATCTGCGCGGCAACACGACCTACATCCTCATCAAGCTTGCGCCGGGCGCCGACGCCGA
>DATLBM010000486.1:0-8185 GCA_035526885.1 Thermoanaerobaculia bacterium
GACCTTCCTCGGCGCACGCTGGAAGGTCCTTCGCCGTCTCCGCGGCTCACGATGACACCCCCACAGGTGAGCTCCGCCTCCACGCCCGGCCCACCGATCGCTACAACAATCGCCTCAGCGACTTCCCGGGCGACGTCCTGCGCAGCGAGAACGAGCAGGTCTTCTTCACCGCCACAAAGGGCGGCCGCGAAAAAATCGAGCGTCTGCTCAAGGAATTCGACGTGCCGTTCGCGGAGAACAAGCTCGGCGCGGAGCTTTCGGTCACGCCCGGCAATCTGGCGCGCGGCTTCATCTTCGAAGAGCTCAACGTCGTGGCGTATTCGGAGTGGGACCTCTTCGAGCCGCCCACGTCCACGCGCGTCGGCGGGCGCAAACGCAAGTCCGAGGCGTTTCTCTCCGACCTGCGCGACCTCAAGGCCGGCGACTACATCGTGCACGTCGATCACGGCGTGGGCCGCTTCCTCGGATTGCAGCGCATTCCGTTCGGTGACACCGAGCGCGAGGTCATGCAGATCGAGTACTCCGGCGGCGGCAAGCTGCTCATGCCGATGGAGAACCTCAATCTCATCCAGCGCTACACGGCGGGTGAGGAGGCCAAGCCGCAACTCGACAAGCTCGGCGGCGCGTCGTGGGGCCGCAAGAAAGCCTCGGTCAAGAAAGCCATGCGCGACATGGCCGACGAGCTGCTCAAGCTCTACGCCACGCGGCGCATGGTGCACGGCCACGCGTTCCAGAAGGACTCGCCGTGGCAGTTCGACTTCGAGGACGCGTTCGAGTTCGACGAGACCGAGGATCAGATGTCGGCCATCGAGGACGTGAAGAGCGACATGGAGTCGCGCAAGCCGATGGACCGCCTGCTGTGCGGCGACGTCGGCTACGGCAAGACCGAGGTGGCCATGCGCGCGGCGTTCAAGGCCGTGATGGACGGAAAGCAGGTGGCCATCCTCGCGCCGACCACCGTGCTCGCGTTTCAGCACTACCGCACGTTCCTGCGGCGCTTCGCGTCGTTCCCCGTGACCATCGAGCTCATGACGCGCTACTACTCGGCCAAGGAGCTGAAGGAAGTCCTTCGCAAAGTGGAGATCGGCGAGATCGACGTCATCGTCGGCACCCACCGCCTCCTGTCGAAGGACGTGAACTGGAAAGACCTCGGGCTGCTGATCATCGACGAGGAGCAGCGCTTCGGCGTGGCGCAGAAGGAACGTTTGAAATCGATCAAGAAGAGCGTGGATGTGCTGGCCATGTCCGCGACGCCGATTCCGCGCACGCTGCACATGTCGCTGGTGGGCATTCGCGACATCTCGGTGATCGAGACGCCGCCGAAGGACCGCCTGGCCATTCAGACCGCGGTGGTGCCGTTCGACGATGACTTCATCCGCGAGGCCATGGAGTTCGAGATCGGACGCGGCGGCCAGGTTTTCTTCGTCCACAACCGCGTCGAGTCCATTTACGAGATGAAGGCGATGCTCGAGCGCATCGTGCCGGGCCTGCGCGTGATCGTCGGGCACGGACAGATGGAAGAGCGCGAGCTGGAGCAGGCCATGCTGGCGTTCATCGAGCGCAAGTTCGACGTGCTGCTGGCCACGACCATCATCGAGAACGGCATCGACATCCCGGCGTGCAACACGATCCTCATCAATCACGCGGAGCGCTTCGGCTTGTCGCAGCTTTACCAGTTGCGAGGACGCGTGGGACGCAGCGACCGGCTGGCGTTCTGCTACCTGCTCGTGCCCTCGGATCGCGTGCTCACCGGCGACGCGCGCAAACGTTTGGCGGCGATTCAGGAGTTCTCGGACCTCGGCGCGGGGTTCCGCATCGCCGCGCGCGATCTCGAGATCCGCGGCGCCGGCAACATCCTCGGCGGCGAGCAGTCCGGCCAGATCGCGGCGGTCGGGTTCGAGATGTACACCAAGCTCCTCGAGGAAACCGTGCGGGAGATGAAGGGCGAGCGCATCGAGGAAGAGATCGAGACCTCCATGAGCCTCGGCGTCGACATCTACATCCCGCGCGACTACATCGGCGAGGAGAACCTGCGCATGACTTTCTACAAGAAGATCGCCTCGGCTTCGACCGACGAGCGGCTCACGGACATCCGCAACGAGATGCGCGACCGCTTCGGCGCCGTGCCTCCGAACGTCGACGCGCTCCTGCACTTCGTGCGCGTGAAATGGTTCGCGAAATCGCTGGGCGTGCTGTCGGTGGTGCGCGAGGGCGCGCGCGGCGTGGTCAAGCTCACGGCGCACGCGAAGGTCGATCCGAACAAGCTGCTGGTGTTCCTCGGCGAGCACCCCGAGGCGAAGTTCTCCCCGAACGGCGTGCTGTCGTTCCCGCTGCGCAAGCACGGCACGGAAGTGATCGACGAGGTAGCCGAAGTGTTGCAGCGGATCGCGGCGTAGGTCCGAGTCGTCACAGACCGGACGATCGTCGCGCGCTACCCCCTCGGCACCATGTCCGTCGTGAATTCCGTGCAGTTCCCGCGACGAACGACCCAGGGCGATCCGCACGACTGGAGACATCGGACGACACCCCCTGCTAAACTCCGCCGCGTCCGTGCTCTCCCGCCGCGCCCTGATCCCGCTGCTCGCATTTCTCACGATCGCGGCTTGCCATCGCAAGCCGGCCATTCCGCCGGACGTGGTCGCGCGCGTGAACGAGCGCATGCTCACCCTGGCCGATTTCAAGCGCTATCTCGACCGCAACGCCGGCACCGATCTCTCGCAGCTCACGCCGGAAGTAGCCAGCGCGCTGCTCGATCAATACATCGAGGAGATCATCCTCTCCGAATACGCGGCGGCGCACGGCGTGGAAGTGCCGACGGAAAAGATCGCCGAAGCGGTGCGTACCGAGGCCGGAGCGACTGTCATCGAGAAGCGCGATGAGATGCGCCGCGAGAAGCTCATCGCCGATCTCACCGCCGAAATTCACGATCCCTCGGAACCCGAAGTCCGCGCGTACTATCAGCAGCATCCGGGCGAGTTCCGGAGCGGCGAGGAAGTGCGCGTCCGCCAGATCCTCGTCGCCGACGAAACGCTCGCCAAAGAGATCCGCGAGAAGCTGCAGAAGGGCGCCGCCTTCGAAGAGCTGTCCGGGCAGTACTCGCGCGCCCCGAATGCGAAACGCGGCGGCGAGATCGGCTTCGTCAGCCGCGGCGAAGTGCCGAAGATGTTCGAGGAAGAGATCTTCCGCCTCAAACCGGGCGAGGTGAGCGAAGTCATCCGCACCGATTCCAGCTTTCACATCTTCAAAGTCGATGAGCGGCGTCCGGCGGGCACGCTGGATGTTCGGGCCGCCTCGCCGCTCATCATCAGCCGCCTGCGGGAAGAGGCTCTCCGCGAGCGTCTGGCCCAACTGGTCGGCTCCAGCCGCCGGGACATGACCATGGCCGTCCTCACCCGCCGGCTACCGTTCCGTTACTCCGGCGCGCTGCCCAAGGCCGAGGACGAATAAATCGCGCCGTAACTTGTTGTCCCAGCTACTCGTCTCACCGTGAGCGTCATCATGAAAAAGATCATTCTTCTCACCGCCATCGCTCTCGTCTCGGTCAGCGCGTCCGCCGAGGTCCTCGAGGGGATCGTCGTCCGCGTGGGCGACCGCATCGTCACGCGCACGCAGTACGAGCGCCGCCTCGCTGAAGGCTTCAAAGAGATCGAGCAGACCGTGCGCCCCGAAAACGCCGCCACGGCGCGCGAGGAGCTGCGCAAGCACCTCATCGACGATCTGATCAGCGAGCTGCTGATCCGCGATCGCGCCGATCGTCTGAACATCTCCATCACCGACTCCGAGGTCAAGGAAGCCGTGAACCGCCTGAAAGGGCAGTACGGCATCACCACCGACGAGCAGTTCGAGGCCTCCCTCCGCTCCTCGGGTCTCACGCGCGCGGACATGGAAGCGCGCCTGCGCGAGACGCTGATGACGCAGAAGGTGTTCGCGCGCGAGCTGCGCAACCGCAGCGACCTCTCCGACGCCGAGCTGCGCGATCGCTACAACAAAGAGAAGGAGCGCTATCGCCTTCCCGAGCGCGCGCACCTGCGCGAGATCGTCGTGCTGAAACCGGACACCGAGGCCAAGGCCGCGGAAGCGCGCCAGCGCGCCGCGGAAATCGCGGAAGCCGCGCGCAAGCCGGGAGCCGAGTTCGCGAACGTCGCCTCCACGATGTCCGAGTCCGGTACCCGCGACAAAGGCGGCGATCTGGGCGAAGTCGCGAAAGGCGATCTCGTTCCCGAGCTCGACAAGGCCGTCTTCAACGCGCCCAACGGCGCGATCGCCGGCCCGATCGAGACCAAGTCCGCGTTCCACATCATCCTCGTCGAGCAGCGCCTGCCTTCCGAAGTGCCGGCGTTCGAGTCCGTGAAGGACAAGCTCCGCAAGGACGCGACCGAAGAGACGTTCAATCGCGACTACAAGAACTACATCGAGGCGCTGCGCAAGGACGCGTTCATCGAGATCAACCAGGCGATGATCCCGAAGGGTTGATCGCGCGTTCCACCCCGCGTATCCAACTGCACAATTTCGATTTCCCCGAGGGGGCTTCAACGCCCCCTCAGCGGTAGATTCCGTAGGAGTGCTTGACACGGCGACTTAGAGTTGCCGGGTCATGAGCAGCATCGAAGATGCACTCCGCGCCATCCGCCACGCGCGCCCGCGCCGCATCGTCGTCCTGACCGGCGCCGGCGTCTCCGCCGACAGCGGCATCCCCACCTTTCGCGGCGCCGGAGGCCTCTGGCGCAACTTCCGTCCCGAAGAACTGGCGACGCCGGAAGCATTCGCGCGCGATCCGGCCATGGTGTGGGAGTGGTACGAGTGGCGTCGCAAGCTCGTTCGCGAGGCGAAGCCCAACGCGGCGCATGAGGCGCTGGCGCGATTGCCCGGCGCGGTGATCGTCACGCAGAACGTCGATGGCCTGCATGCGCGCGCCGGCTCCCGTGACGTCGTCGAGCTGCACGGCAACATCCTCCGCGTGCGCTGTGTACGTGAGCACATCCCGCGCGTGCACGAGGAGTCGTTCGACGCCATTCCTCCGCATTGCGAATGCGGCGCGCTGCTGCGGCCGGACGTGGTCTGGTTCGGCGAGATGCTGCCGGAGGATGCGCTCGCGCGCGCGTCGGCGTCGCTGCACTCATCCGAACTGCTCCTCGTGATCGGCACGTCCGGCGTCGTCTATCCCGCGGCCGGATTCGTGCGACTGCATTCGGGACTGTCGATCGAGATCAATCCGGAGGCGAGCGCGGTCAGCTCCGCGTGCACGCTGGCGATTCCCGAACGCGCCGCCGTGGCCGTGCCGCCGCTCGTCGACGCCATTCTGGAGGGACTGTCATGACCTACATGATGCGAGACATGCCGCGCGACGACCGTCCGCGCGAGCGCATGCTCACCCACGGCGCGCGCACACTCTCCGACGCCGAGCTCCTCGCCGTCATCCTCGGCACCGGCGTCGAAGGGAAAAGCGCCGTCTACCTCGCCCGCGAGCTCCTCGGCGAAGGGCTCCAGAATCTCTGCCGCCTCGACCCGACGCTGCTCGCGCATGCGCGCGGCGTGGGGCCGGTCAAGGCGGCGCGCATCGCCGCGGCCGTGGAGCTCGCGCAACGCATGTTCAAGCCGCCGCTGGAGGAGCCGCCGCTCTACGACGCCGGCAAAGTCGGCGAAGACCTCGTGAAAAAGTACGGGATGTGCGGCCAGGAACGCTTCGGCGCCGTGCTCGTCGACGCGCGCCATCGGATCATGAAGCAGCACGAGATCTTCATCGGCACGCTCGACCGCACGATCGTCTCCACGCGTGAAGTGATCCGCCTGGCCGTCGTCGAGCGCGCGAAGGCCGTGGTGCTCTTTCACAACCATCCGTCGGGAGATCCGACGCCGTCGGAGGAAGACGTCGTCTTCACTGCGAAGCTGCGCGACGCGCTGGAGATGGCGGACATCGACCTGCTCGACCACCTCGTGATCGGCGATCACCGCTTCGCGTCGATGAAGGCGCGGAACGAGTGGAAAGGGCGTCAGGCGTGAGCGGACGCCGCGTACGCTTCCACCGGCGAAGTCCAGCCGAAGCGGTCCGGCGCGGTGCCGAACTGGATGGCCTGGATCTCGTCGAAGAGGCGCTTCGTGACCGGGCCGAGCGCGCCGCCGCCGACTTTGACCGCGCGGCCGTCGCCGAACACGAGCTCGTTGATGCCGACGACCGTCGCCGCCGTCCCGCACGCAATCGCTTCCGTGATCTTCCCCGACTGCGCCTCGGCGAACACGGTGTCGATGTCGATGTCCTGCTCGCGCGCCGGCACGCCGATGGCGTTGCCGAGGACGAGCAGGCTGTCGCGCGTGACGCCGGGCAGGATCGTGCCGTTGAGCGTCGGCGTGATCAGCTCACCGTTGCGCACGAAGAAGACGTTCATGCCGCCCAGCTCTTCGACGCGCTGATGGCGGTTGGCGTCGAGGTAGAGCACCTGGCTGCAGCCTTTTTCCTTCGCATCGGTGATGGTCTTCAGCGTGACGGCGTAGTTCGCCGCCGCCTTGACCGCGCCGGTCCCGCCGACGGCGGCGCGAACGGCCGTCTGTTCGACGTAGACCCGCACCGTGCCCGTGCCGGACGGCATGTCCTTGAAGTAACCCCCCGAGGGAAGGGTGATGACGAAGAAGATGAACTCATTCGAGCTGCGAACGCCGAGGCAAGCCTCGGAGCCGATCATGGTGGGGCGAATGTAGATCGTGCCCGGAGGCTGCGGCACGAACGCGCGGTCGACGTCCACGAGCTTGTGGCAGGCCTCGAGGAAAAGCTGCTCCGGCACATCCGGCATGCCCATGCGCGCGGCGGAGTCGTTGAAGCGCTGCGCGTTCATCTCGGGACGGAAGAGCGCGAGCGTGCCGTTCGGCTGCCGATATCCCTTCAGGCCTTCGAAGATCGCCTGCGCGTAGTGAAAGACGTTGGTGGCGGGATGCAGCGTGAACCCGTGCAGCGCCTCGATGCGCGGGTCCTGCCACTGGCCGCGACGGTACTCCGCGACGAAGAAATTCGGCGTGCACATCCGTCCGAACTCGATGTCTTTCGGATCGAGCGAATAGGGCGCGGTCTTGGTTGGAGACAGGTTGCCGATTCTGATCACGGATGGTTCCTTCCGGCGGTGAGGAGGCTGGCGCGCCGCCTTGCGCACGATATCGCCGCGAACGCCTCGATTCAAGCATATAGACTGCCGGACGATGAACTGGAAAGGCAAAAACGTCGTCATCACCGGCGCCTCCAGCGGCATCGGACGCGCGACGGCGCTGGAGATGGCCAGACGCAGTGCGAATGTCGTGCTCGCGGCGCGCCGGACCGAGCGTCTGGAAGAGGTCGCGGCGCAGTGCCGGGCCCTCGGCGTCAACGCAATCGCCGTGACCGCGGACGTCACGAAGCCCGAGGACTGCGGCCGCCTCATCGAGACCGCGGGCGAGGTGGACGTGCTCGTGAACAACGCCGGCTTCGCGGTCTTCGGCGCGATCACGGGGGCGGATCCGGACGTGCTCCGCGAAATGATGGATACGAATTACTTCGGCACCGTGAACTGCACGCGCGCCGTGCTGCCGCAGATGCTCGCCCGCCGCCGCGGAACGATCGTGAACGTCGGGTCGATCACGGGACTGATGGGCTTCGCGCGCATGAGCGGCTACTGCGCGACGAAGTTCGCGGTCACGGGATTCACCGAGGCGGTGCGCAGCGAGGTGATGGGGAGCGGCGTGAAGGTCGCATTGGTGTGCCCGGGCACGACGGAGAGCGAGTTCTTCGTCAAAGCCGAGAAAGGTAAGATGCCCGGCGCCTCGCGGCTGATGCCTGCCGTGAAGCCCGAGCGAGTTGCGCGCGCGGTGTGCGATGCCGCCGAGGATGGAAGCTATCGCCGGATCCTCCCCGCGCTGGCCGCGATCTACATGCGTACGAAAGAATTCTTCCCGCGAATCGCACACTCGATGTTTCGCCGCGTCTCCGCTTTGATGGAGCGCGGATGAGGCGCCGCCGCAGAGGCACGCCCGCGACGTTCGCGCTGATGGGCGCGATCCTGGTGGGCTTCCTGATCGAAGTCGCCACCGGCGCGTGGAAGGATCCCGCGCGCCTTTCCGGGCTCGGCGCCATCGTGCCGGCGTTCATTCGCGGCAACGGAGAGTACTGGCGTCTTCTGACGGCCATGTTTCTCCACGGCGACGGCACGCCCGGCGGCACGCTCCT